>CAZYTT010000051.1:0-13061 GCA_964650235.1 uncultured Gammaproteobacteria bacterium
TGCTACAACCCGGGCGATGTTGGCCTCATCGGGTCCAGGCATAACACAACCGAGAATGACCTCATCCAGGTCACTGGCATTAAATGATTGACGCGCCAGCAGCGGCCGCGCTGCGCCCAGAGCCAGATCAGCCGAAGGAAAAACACCGGGCTTTCCCTTCGCTTTCAAAAATGGTGTTCGGCTACCATCAACCACATAGACGGGGCGTCCCGAAATTCGTTTATGTTGCATCATCTGGATTCTCTCCTGTCATGGGGTACACCATGATCGCTATGCCAGTAATTCGGTGGAAAATCGTCAACCTGGATAACCTCTCGTCGCTTGGCCTCGGCCAGCTTAAGCATCTCGACATCACTACTGGAGACAATGCCGGCTTTTATGGCCTCGATCATTAATCCGGCCTTATCGCTGGCCTTAATCTGGCCTGATCGACGCGCCCTGGCAATTCGTACCTCTACTGTTTCAGCCCCGACAACAGCCTGTAATGCGTCCTCCAGCCTGCCAATGGTCTGATCGGGCTGATCATTCAGATAAATCCCGGCCGTTAATCGATCACGTACAGAAGAGGGTGACAATAATAGTGTCGCCACCTGATGACCGGAACGATCACTGGCAGGACGGAAACGGCAACCAAGTGGAAATACCAGCCATCGCACTATCCAGGCCAGTGGTCGATTGGGGAAATTACGTATCAACCCATCCAGGTTTTGCTGCGCCTTATACAGGGCTTCATCACAGGCCCAACGTAACAGGGGGAGATCGGCAATCTGTCGACCTTCATCCTCAAATCGCTTCAACATGGCTGAGACCAGATAGAGCTGACTCAGCACATCGGCCAATCGACCAGATAATTTTTCCCGCCGCTTCAGACTACCCCCCAGGACCAGCATGGCGAAGTCAGAACACAAGGCAAAGGCCGCACTCATACGCGTCAGTTTTTGGAAATACTGACGCGTAGGACCCGCGACTGGCAGCACTAACAGTCGTCCACCGGTCAGGCCTAACCATAATGAACGAAAGACATTACTGATGATAAAGCCAATATGTCCAAACAAGGCACGATCAAACTGCTTGATCGCCTGCTCCTTATCGGGATTGGCTACCGCCTGCATCTCATCCAGGACATAGGGGTGACACCTGATGGCACCCTGACCATAGGTAATCAGGCTACGAGTAAGAATGTTGGCACCTTCAACTGTAATACTAATGGGGATAGATTGATAGACACGACCAATCAGGTTGCGTGGCCCCAGACAGATACCACTGCCGCCCTGAACATCCATGGCATCATTAACGACCTCACGCATCGTACTGGTCAGGTTATATTTGGCAATCGCAGAGATCACCGAAGGTTTTTCATCCAGATCAACGGCGCCAGCGGTCATAGTCCTGACGGCATCCATCATATAGGTATTACCGGCAATGCGGGCCAGCGCCTCTTCGACACCTTCAAATTTCCCTACCGGGGTACGGAACTGTTTTCTAATTCGGGTATAGGCGCCAGTCGCTCGACTGGCTAGCTTACCGGCACCGGCGCTCAGCGCTGGCAATGAAATTGAGCGCCCTGCTGCCAGACTCTCCATTAACATACGCCAGCCATTACCGACCTGCTGTTGACCACCGATAACCCAGTCCATCGGGATAAAAACATCTGACCCGCGGTTCGGACCATTTTGAAAGGGTATATTAAGTGGTGCATGGCGATAACCAATCCAGACACCGTCTGTATCGGTAGGAATTAATGCCAGGGTGATCCCGATGAGGTCTTGATCACCCAGCAGGTGATCCGGGTCATGAAGCTTAAAGGCCAGCCCCAGCAATGTGGCAACAGGCCCCAGTGTGATATATCGTTTATCCCAGTTCAGTCGTATCCCCAGTACTTCTTTCCCTTCATGAATACCTGTGCAGACGATACCCTTATCCGGGATTGAACTTGCATCACTACCCGCCTCTGGACCAGTCAGTGCAAAACATGGCACTTCCTCTCCCCTCGCCAAGCGTGGGAGATAATAATCTTTCTGTTCATCAGTACCATAATGTAACAATAGTTCTGCTGGCCCCAGTGAATTGGGCACCATCACGGTAACTGCCGCGGTGATACTGCGAGTGGCTATCTTCATGACAACTGAGGAATGTGCCAGGGCCGAAAATTCCAGCCCGCCATATTTATTGGGGATAATCATGCCAAAAAAACCATTATCCTTAATGTACTGCCATACCTCCGGCGGGAGGTCGTGCAACTCCTCAGTGACTTGCCAGTCATCAATCATGGCGCACAGGGTATTGACTGGACCATCGAGAAAGGCCTGTTCTGCCTCGCTTAACTCAGGACGAGGATAGGCGAGCAGTTGACGCCAGTTGGGTCGGCCACTGAACAATTCACCATCCCACCAGACAGTGCCTGCCTCCAGGGCATCTTTTTCTGTCTGCGACATCTTTGGCATGATCTGTCGAAATATCGACAGGATCCGACTGCTGATCAACACCTGTCTGAATGCCGGGATATTCAGTATAACCATAACAGGAATATACAAAGGCCATACAATGACCAGTGCAACTACCGATGGGTCGGTAAAACCGGTCCAGATTGCTAAAACCGCTGTCAACAAAATCGTCGTAATCACCAGTGGAAAACGCCAGTAGGCGGCCACACCCAGTGTCACTAAAAATGTCAAAACCCAGCACATCGCAGTAAATCCCTCCACTTTGCTGCTTGATTTAATCCTGGCCTGTATTGGCATAGGCGAACAACAGCGATCCGCACAGTATTATCTGAAAAAAAACCTTTGTCATCCGTCAATAAATTCACACTAATAATGATCTTCACATCTTTACGAGAGACAACATTGATCAATCGTCACTTTACTGGCACACCTGACGTATCGGCCATACAAACTGATTACTGAACAAGAGACTACTGTTACAATCAATGGCTTAACAACAAACATTCAGCATGAGACCTGTTATCAATGACCCAAATAGCTACCTGGAACGTCAACTCACTCCGCGTACGATTACCTCAGGTCCTGCAATGGTGCGAGACCCGAACACCGGACATACTGGCCCTGCAGGAAATCAAACTCCAGGACGAACTGTTCCCATTGGAAGAGATTAATAACGCCGGTTATCAAGCTGTATTTGCCGGTCAAAAGACCTATAACGGTGTTGCCCTGCTGAGTCGCTCACCCGCAACTGACATTATTACTGACCTACCAGACCTTGAAGACCCGCAACGACGACTATTGGCCGCTACAATTAATGACATCAGGGTTATCAATGTCTATGTCCCCAACGGACAGGCCTTAGACTCAGAAAAGTACCATTACAAATTAAACTGGCTGGCACACCTGAACACCTTCATCCAACAACAACTGCAACAATACCCCAGGCTGATCTTGCTGGGTGATTTTAACATTGCCCCTGATGATCGAGATGTCTATGACCCCGAGGCCTGGAAAGGAAAAATCCTGTGCAGCGAACCAGAACGCGCAGCATTACAGGGCCTGCTCGACTGTGGTCTGACGGATAGCTTTCGTCTAACAGAACAGGATCAGGAACAGTTTAGCTGGTGGGATTATCGAATGAATGGTTTTAAACGTAATCTCGGTCTGCGTATCGACCTAGCATTAATCAGCAAGCCTTTGTGTACTGAAGCAACTATCTGTCAAATTGACAGGGAGCCACGCAGTTGGGAACGACCATCCGATCACACGCCGGTGGTCACAACAATTGCAACTTAAAAAATAATGATGGCTTACAGGTCGTCATTACACCGAAAAGGCAAGGTAGATTACAATACCCGGCGGGTATCTATAAAGAAGGGTTACCATGAAATATAAAGACCTGCGGGAATTCATCACTAAACTGGAACAGGATGGTGAATTAAAACGAATCCGGCAGGCGGTTGATCCTGCCCTGGAGATGACAGAAATCTGTGATCGGACCCTGCGTCAGGCCGGACCGGCAATATTATTTGAACAACCCAAAGGCCAATTTGAAATTCAAGGCCAACAAATACCAGTACTTGCGAACCTGTTTGGCACACCACGCCGAGTTGCTATGGGCATGGGTGAAGACTCTGTGGCAGCATTGCGTGACGTAGGCAAGCTACTGGCATCATTGAAGGAGCCAGAGCCACCCAGGGGCATCAAGGATGCCTGGAGTAAACTACCAGCACTCAAACAGGTGTTAAATATGGCGCCCAGGCTTGTTACCCGAGCCCCATGCCAACAAAACATTATTGATGCCGATGACGTCGACCTGTCCAGGCTGCCAATCCAAACCTGTTGGCCCGGCGATGCCGGACCCCTCATTACCTGGGCCCTGGTTGTCACCCGGGGGCCACATAAGGAACGACAGAATCTTGGTATTTATCGACAACAGGTCATTGGATCCAATCGCGTCATCATGCGCTGGCTTTCCCATCGAGGTGGTGCCCTGGATTACCGTGACTGGCAACAGGCCCGACCTGGTGAGCGCTTCCCCATCGCCGTCGCCCTGGGGGCCGACCCGGCGACTATTCTCGGGGCAGTCACCCCCGTACCCGACAGTCTGTCTGAATATGCCTTTGCCGGCCTGCTTCGGGGCAGTAAAACCGAATTAACAAAATGTCAGACCAATGACTTGCAGGTCCCCGCCAGTGCTGAGTTTGTGCTGGAAGGCTATATCGAGCCTGGTGATGACCACCAAGAAGGCCCCTTCGGCGATCACACGGGATACTATAATGAGGTAGAGCGCTTTCCCGTCTTCACTATCGAGCGGATCACCCACCGGGATCAACCGATCTATCACAGCACCTACACTGGCCGGCCACCAGATGAACCGTCGATGCTAGGTGTCGCCTTAAATGAGGTGTTTGTGCCGTTATTACAGAAACAATTCCCGGAGATTACCGATTTTTATCTCCCCCCCGAGGGTTGTTCCTATCGCATGGCCTGCATAAGTATACGTAAGCAGTATCCTGGACATGCCAAGCGGGTAATGCTAGGGATATGGTCCTTTCTACGCCAGTTTATGTATACAAAATTTGTCATCGTCACTGATGATGATATTGATATCCGCAACTGGAAGGATGTGATCTGGGCAATGACCACGCGCATGGATCCATCACGGGACTCAACCATCATCGACAACACCCCGATTGACTATCTGGACTTTGCCTCGCCACTATCCGGGCTTGGTTCAAAAATTGGTTTTGATGCGACAAACAAATGGCCAGGCGAAACCCAGCGGGAATGGGGACAGAGTATCAAAATGGCCGATGAAATCGTCGAGCGAATTGATGCCATCTGGGCTGATCTCGACATCCCCGACGGGCGTTAATCATCCGTAATATTTTCTTACTGCCCTTGAGGCTTATTGAGTCATTGCATTATTTGGTCTGCAGGCCGATATAAGGGCTTTAGTACTTTTAAAGCAACGGCCACACGGAACATGCGCTGGTTACAGAAGAATGAGAAGAAACCAAAGCTGGGACTGGTATTACCAGGCGGTGGTGCACGTGCGGCCTATCAGGTTGGCGTATTACGAGCACTCGCCCGACTAACACCTAAAAATGGCCCCTCGCCATTTCCCATTATTTCCGGGACCTCGGCGGGATCCATCAATGCTGTCGCGCTGGCTATACATGCCCACCATTTTCGCCAAGGAGTACTGCGCATCAGTCATGTTTGGGAAAATTTTCACGTCGACAAGATTTTCAGGGCCGACTCGCTGGGTCTGCTGCGCAATGGCGGCCACTGGATGACAGCCCTGCTACTGGGCGGCTTAGGTCGTTACAATCCATCAGCCCTATTAGACCGTGCTCCCTTACGACCATTACTGAATAAATACATGCCCTGTGAGTTGATCCAGAAGTCCATTGATAGCGGCAACCTCTATGCCCTGGGTATAACAGCATCGAATTATGACTCTGGCCAGTCGGAAACATTTTATCAGGGCGATACTGACATCCAGCCCTGGCACCGCCAGAGACGGATTGGGGTGCGCGAAGAAATTACCATCGAACACTTAATGGCCTCTTCGGCTATCCCGTTTATTTTCGAAGCAGTTAGACTGGGGCATGAGTATTATGGGGACGGATCAATGCGTCAAGTTGCACCATTAAGTCCAGCGGTACACCTGGGTGCAGACAGATTACTGGTAGTAGGGATACGTAAACCCCCTACCGATGAACCCATGGATCGCTCAGCACATGATTATCCTACACTGGCCCAGGTGGCCGGCCATGCCCTGAATAGTATCTTTCTTGATAGCCTGGATATGGACCTGGAAAGGCTACAACGTATCAATAAGACAATTAGCCTGATCTCCGGGAAAAAACTTGAACAGGGCGGAATCACGCTACGACCAGTGGAAGTACTATCGATTACACCTAGTCAGAGTATCGATGAAATCGCTGCCCGCCATATACATCATTTACCGCGGGCATTACGCTATTTATTACGGGGGATTGGCGCCTCTCATGGTCACGGCACATCAATTACCAGCTACCTGTTGTTTGAAAAGTCCTTTTGTCGCGAGCTGATCATGCTCGGTTTCCACGATGCCATGCAACGTAAGGAGCAGATTATCGAGTTTCTGGATGTAGACTCCGACTTTAAATCTCCTGAAACGGAGACTGACCAGGATTAATCAGTTACGGCCACAGGTCTTTCCTGGAACACAGGTATTAGATCAGTTGAGCACTTAATCAACCGTGGATTGAAAATCCAGCACCTTACCAGGCTTTCGCCCTGATTTTGGTGCAGCTGATTTTCTATCAGCCGCAGGTTTTATGTCACCATTGAGGGCATGAAGTAGACCCTGCTCACCATAAACAGAGTTCCACATCATGGAAAAGACCTTCTGACAGCTTACCAGTGAGTCCTTGTATTTATTGCGCTCCATATCAACACGCCATTGCAGTCCCCGCAAGCGGTGCTGCTGCTTGGATGGGGCTTGCTGGATAACATCATCAACAACCTGTTTACGTCGGGCCTCAAAGGCCTCGGGATCAGATTTAGCAAGTTGCAACCATTCATCGAAGTCAAATTTTGTCATCACTCACCTAATTCAGTTTTGATCCCACAGGAAGGAAAGGTGATTATATCAAAACCCAGCCCAATAACGAAAATCGACCAGCCAACAAAACCCTGCAACCAACTGATTAAAAAGACTTTTTATTAGCTATATATTTTCCGACCCAACCGATCACCATGTTCAAATTTACTTACTCCTGGCAGATGTCATATCCTATACTGTCATAACCCGACATAGTCTAAAAGCACCTGATGATGGAACACGAATTTATTACCACAACCACACACCTGCTCCTTGCCCTGGTAGCAGGTAGCCTGATCGGCCTGGAGCGCACGATTCACGGACGTCCGGCCGGCTTCAGGACCCATGCCCTGGTGTGCATCTCCTCAGCGGCACTCATGCTGGTCTCTATCTTTCAATGGGACCTTGTCTCTTATGCGCCGGTGAGCACAATTCGTGTCGATCCCACACGGATGGCCCAGGGCATTATGACTGGTATTGGCTTTTTAGGGGCCGGGGTGATCTTAAAAGAACGTGCAACCATAAGGGGACTGACGACAGCCGCCTCGATCTGGCTTACAGCGGCCATCGGCATTGCTATCGGTATGGGACTCTATTTTGCCGCCTTCCTGTCATTGTTACTAGCCTTAATGGTACTGATTATTTTTAGACGCGTAGAACACTATATCCCTAACCATCAGTATGGCGGCCTCCGAATCAGCTTTGCCCGTCTAAACCATCTCAGCGAAGCAGATTTAAAGTCCCTGATCAGTGAACACAATATCAAATGTTTTGATATTAGCTATCATCTTGAAAATGAAGGCAAGCTGATTAAATACGACATCATTACTACAACCATGAAACAGGAGAATTATCGCCACCTGTTTGAGACCCTTAGTGACATGGAGATCGTACAGGAATTTTCCTTACACGCCTCCAGACAATAAAAAAGGAGGCCGCTCCCTAGCCCCCTTTCCAAACATTAAAACTGTTTGCTACTTATCGAATGATTATATTATCACCCTTGCCAGCCTTAGGATCTGCATCAGGCTTATTCATCAGCACAGTAATAGCACCGCGTAATGCTGCTTTCATGGTGTGATCAACGATAGCATTATTCGTTGGTTTATCCGCTGGTGAAACCAGATCAAATGATGACGCCTCGGCGACAGCAACACCATAAGTCTGGACATCATAAAGCTGATTCCTGGGATTACCATTAATATATACACGATCCCAGATACCAGCAATCGGATGAAATGCGACGGGCTCATTAATATTGGCATTCACAAAATGAATACGTACTCTTTCACCGGGCTTGGACTGCAAAACCTGAGTAGCATCTGGATCATGAACCGGATCATATTTAAACATTTTACCGTTTATCAATGAACCTGCCCAACCTTCGTTATTAATCATAGCCTTGTCATCTTCAGCATTGGGGAAATACTGCCCCTGCGCCAGAACATACTCACGATCTGGTTTCGGAAATGATTTCGAATAACCTTCCTTAGGGTCAACAATAATCACCCCATACATACCACGCGCAATATGTTGAGCCATTGTCGGCGCACCACAGTGATACATATAGGTACCAGGTCGTTTCGCCGTAAACTTGAAGTGCTTTTGTTTACCAGGCTTAACAGGTGCAAACTCATCTAGCACATCAACCTCAGCTGCATGAAAGTCAATTGAGTGCGAATTTTTATTACTCTTTGGATTGATCAGCTTGAAATCTACAATATCGCCCTGGGTCACCCGAACAACCTTTCCCGGGATCATGCCATCAAATGTCCATGCTGGATACTTGGTACCTTTGTTATCAATCTCCAGCTCAACTTCTTTTGCTGTCATTGTGACATTCACTGTTTTCGCCATTGCCACAGGAGCAACAACCCCAAACCCGATGACCAGCGTACCGGTCGTAATCATCTTACATAATTTACCTTTTATCATCTCACTCTCTCCTCTTTTCCCTGCTTTAAATTGTCAGACTCTACCTACCCCTGCCATGTTCACATTGACAGAGCGCTCGCAAATAGTTCACCAGGGCATGGATTTCATCATCTGATAAATTTCCACCCCATGGTGGCATCAATACAGATTTACTGATTGCCTGCCCCCCCTCTTTTATAGCCTTAAACAGCTCATCATCAGTTCGACTCGACATTTCCTTGGTATCGGTATGGTCGCGCGGCTGGACAGACATATCCCGAACATTGATGCCATTGCCAGTACCTTTCATACCATGACACTGCCAGCAATAGGTCTTGTATAGATCATGACCCAATGTTGATTCGTCAGCTGACACAGTTTGCAACAACATTACTAACGAGATTAACAGCAGACCACGCAACATCATTATTTAAACTCCATTTCAGCCAACGCGTGAAAATAATGAACGAATTTTTGAAGATCTCTTTCTTTAAGCTGTTTGTCTGGCATTAATGTCCACCTATTCCAGCGCTGGGGTTTGCGCATAAAACTGACCAGGTAATCTTCCTGTAATCGTTTCGTCGCTGTATAGACCTCTGGACCACTTAAACCACCATAACCCGGCTCAATCTCATGGCAGGCCAGACAACCACGAAACTTGTCAAACATCATCTCCCCCATAGACTGAGAAATTTTCCCTTCCTGGTAATCACCCTTTTTGACTAAATCCACCCTGGCCTTCATGGTCATCAAATATTGGGTAAAATTCTCTGCCTCAAATGCACTCAGCTTCATATGTGGCTTTAATGATTTATCATCGACAACATCACCATCAGGCAAGGCAACAATATGATTCCCATAATACATGCCCGATGGCCGTATACGTTTTGGTGACTGTAACCATTGTTTCATCCAGTCAGCTTTATATTTAACCCCTGCTGAGGACAGGTTTGGCCCTTTTCCCTGCCATACCGAATTCAGACTCTCATCCTGCAATTCTTTGATGCTGTGACAACTGGCACATCGTTGTTCAAACTGCTGCGCGGCTGATTGCGCCAGAACAACCGTCGGCAGCAACATTACTAAAAAGTAAATTTTACTCAGCATACATTTCACACCCATTACCTCTCACGGCGCCTTCTTTCACTCACCAAGGGTTTACCGTTAAAGTTAGGATTCATAAACATCCCATAACCTTTCTTCATTGAATCGCTGTAGAAAAAATCGGGATCGTATTTGATTCCTCGCCATGCATACCATTCATCATCCGGGTTGCCCTCATACTCAATTACAGTGATAGCTCCGCCTGGAAATTTATCGCCATTCACAACATGGCGATCGACATGATCATGGAAGATAAACCGCCCGGAATTATTCATATCTACGATGGCATCGTAGCGTTCACCTGGACCAAACATGATGGTATCTACTGCATAGGGTGCAGGTAGCGGCAGCCCATCTTTATGGCTGATCAACATATCGTGACCGTGTGTATGCATGGCATGAATTTCCCCGCCTGCACCGATAAACCTTATACGCATCACATCACCTTTCTTAACACGTATAGGCTGAGTCATTGGAAATGACTTCCCATTGATAGAGAAAAAATCAGATACATCGGCTGGCGTACCGCCTTTACCATATTTATCGGCGAACTCAGACTCCCACCCACTGAGCATCATAATGACATCCCTGGTAACCGTCTTTTCTATGTCAATGGGATCCTTAGGATCAATAACAATGGGACCCCACATACCTCGAATACCAACGTGTTCATTAACATTTACGTGGCAGTGATACCAGAGTGTTCCTGGCTTGTCGGCTTTCCAGTGATAGGTAAATGAATCACCCGCCTCAATGGGGCGCTGGGTTATACCTGGTACGCCGTCATTGCGCCAGTTATTAATATGATGCAAGCCATGCCAATGAATTGTATGAGGTAGCGATGTATTATTGGTCACATTTACAGTCACATCATCACCTTCGCGTACATGCATCAGCGGACCGGGGACTTGCTGATTAAATCCAAACACCTTGTAATCAAGCCCCGGTGCCACTGGCAAAACCACTTCATCAATACTGAGATCAAATTCAAATTCAGCGGCCCAAAGCCCCGTATTAACCATGAATTGCATGGCGATAAAAACAGCCAATAGATTGTAAGCTCTGACATGAGATGTACACGATCCTGTAAACTTCTTCATACCTCACCCCTTTAGCTGTTAATACCTGACGGTTTCACTAAACATTTAGTGTATTTTAAATACATCTTTTGAGATAAGTTGCATTATCAATACAACTTATAGGTAACGCAACTATTTTTTCGGATTAATTTGATCTACGTTGAAGCTCATCCGGTATTCAGCCTTAGAAAAAATGCCTGGTTGACAAACCTTGTATACGACTCAATCTCGGGTAAAATACCCGAGTCCTGGATTGTCGCAACCGTGAGTAAGAGGAACTAGATAGTATGGATAATTCTCAGCCTGATATTAAAAAAAGTCACTACGAAATCAAACGTAGCGATCTCCCTCTGCATTGCCCCCTGGATAGCATGACACTCTGGAATACCCATCCACGGGTCTATTTACCCATTGAAGAGACGGGTAAGGCTAAGTGCCCCTATTGTGGCAATGAGTACACGCTAATTGACTAGACCGGTCTGACCTGAACGGCTAGATGTCATCGAAATGGTAGCCAAATAGCTCAATATCCCGTTTAAAATAATCGGCAACCAAGGCCTGAGTTGAATCAGTGTAGTATTGTCGATAATCCTTTCTGTCGACCGCCTTGCGCTTATGCGGCAAATCAAACATCGGTATACCAACCTGTTGACAGACATGATTAAAATCATCCTGCAGGCTCTCGTAGCGGCCAATAAAATCAACAATTACCTTGCCATTAAGATCAATCACATAATTACTCTGGCGTTCGATCGACGTATCAATGTGATACTGCCAGGGCCGTGACGGATCAAGTTTCCAGCGCAGGAACTGTTCAAAATCTTGAATACCCTGCATTAACTGTGGTCGTTCACGACGGATATGATGAAATGAACTGATCTGTAAATCCCAGGGATTACGCACAAAGACAAATTTGAATAGATCATTAAAATAATCCCTGGGCAGCATCTCCTGGGCAGCGATGAGTTTGGCATGACGGGGAAACTTTGCCCCAACCCTGTGCCCCATCAAGCCACTGACCTTGCTACACAACCACTGTGGGTAATAACTCGGGTCACGCCAGCGATAAGGCATTAATGCTGCTCGCACACTGGTACCACCAGTCTTGGCAATATGCACGAACAAGAACCTGTACTTATTTGACAATAACATCCACTATTTCCCTCAGGTCTTTTGCAATCGCCAGGTTCGGTTACAACCGACCAGCATGACCATCATCAAGATGATAATAATTGGTAGACCACGAAGATACAGCCATGAAGCAGTCAGGCCATAAAAGGCACTCACGACCAGCATCAACAGCCCAGCCAATGGATAAAAGCGATCATAACCACCGTGATCTCTGGCCACAAACCAAGTCCGCCAGAATAATCGGCCCGGAATGATAAAGATGGCCAGCAGCATCACGACAAAGCCGAGCAGGCCCGTCATCGCCAGCGCATCGAAATAAAAATTATGGAAGGTCGAATAGGCTATGGGCCCCATATTGGGTATCTCACCACTAAGCTGCAGGGCAACAAGGTCATCACGCTGATCACCGATACCGGTTCCGATCAGTGGGTTCATCATCAATATCTTGGTAGCCGCTAACCACATCAATAATCGTGTCCCTATGCTTGTGCGAGTATACTCACCAGAGAAAAATGCACTTACCTCTATGTCTACCCGCTGCAGGTGTGATAACCAGAAGCGATTGTGATCAATATAGACGATAATCAATAACACCAGCACAGCCGAAGTGACCATCACAGCAAGCCGGGCCCTTTTTGAAAACCAATGCGAGGCCAGTAACAATAAAATCAGAAAAACCAACATCGCCATGAAAGCGAGCAGGGCCCCACGCGAACCTGTGGCAATACCCGTAAATACTGACGCCGCCAGGCCCACCATCAACATCGCCTGCCACCGCCGTCGCATCGGCAC
>CAZYTT010000052.1:0-12728 GCA_964650235.1 uncultured Gammaproteobacteria bacterium
AACCCCCACTAGCACCTGAAGCTAGCGCGTCTACCAATTCCGCCACCTCGGCCTGGAAATCGATACTGAAACTATCGATGTGTTATAGTGCTGCTTAATTCAAGAGGCGAACTTTACCGACTGCACGAGGACTTGTCAATGGTCCTAACAAAGCTTCAACATTATTCTAATCAGAGATTTCAATGACCAATAATAAAAAGATACATGACCCTTTCGCTGAGCGTGAGGCTGAAAAGTATGATCGGCCGATACCGAGTCGAGAACTTATTCTGGAAGTCCTTAGCGAGGGTCGTCAGTTACAGAAACTTAATCAGTTAGCTGTGCTGCTCAACCTGTCGGAAGACGATGAGCTTGAGGCACTCCGACGTCGGCTAAGGGCCATGGAGCGGGATGGGCAGGTTGTATGTAATCGCCGTGGCGCTTATGGTGTTGCCGCCAAGATGGACCTGATCAAGGGCAGGGTTAGTGGTCATGCCGATGGTTTTGGTTTTTTAATACCTGATGATGGTAGTGACGATCTTTTTCTTACGGGTAAACAGATGCGCCAGCTATTCCATGGTGATCGTGTGCTTGCTCATGTTAGTGGCGTCGATAAAAGAGGGCGCCGTGAAGGAGCTGTGGTCGAGGTACTGGAACGCAATACCCAGTATATTGTCGGGCAGTTTTTTCAGGATAAGGGTGTTGCCTATGTAGCGCCTGATAACAAACGTATTACTCAGGATATCCTCATCCCGGCTGATCAAACCCTGGAGGCGCGGCACGGTGAGATCGTTGTCGTTGAGGTCAAGGAGGCACCAACCCGGCGTTCACAGGCCATTGGGCATATAAATGAAGTGTTAGGCGCGCATATGGCCCCGGGGATGGAGATCCAGGTTGCTATTCGTAATCATCAGTTACCATTTGAGTGGCCGGCGGATGTCGACGAGCAGGCACGGGAGTTTGGTGATGAGGTGCCGGAAAAGGCCAAACAAGGTCGTGAGGATATTCGTTCATTGCCCTTGGTGACTATCGATGGCGAGGACTCGCGTGATTTTGATGATGCCGTGTACTGTGAGCAGAATCCGTCAGGTTGGCGGTTGCTGGTGGCAATTGCCGATGTGTCGAGTTATGTCTTACCCGAGACGCCGCTCGATAAAGAGGCAATAAACCGCGGAAATTCAGTCTATTTCCCTCAGCAGGTTATCCCCATGTTGCCAGAGGTGTTATCGAATCAATTATGTTCACTGAACCCGGCAGTTGATCGTCTGTGTCTTGTGTGCGACATGTCTTTTTCACCGACAGGTGAAATGTTAAGCCATCGTTTCTTTGAGGGCGTTATGCGCTCTCATGCACGTCTGACCTATAATCAGGTCGCTGCCATGCTAGTTGAGGGTGATGCTGAACTCCAGCAGCAATATGAAACACTAATGCCGCACCTGCTTAATATCCAGGCTCTTTACCATAGTCTCCGCAATGCCCGCGATCAGCGTGGCGCCATCGATTTTGATCGGAGTGAGACCCGTATTATCTTTGGTGCTGGCAGGAAGATTAAAAAAATCGTCCCTGTTGTACGTAATGATGCCCACAAGATGATTGAAGAATTTATGATCTCGGCCAATGTGGCGGCGGCGCAGTTCCTGGCCGAAAAAAAGATGCCGTTATTATATCGTGTGCATGAAGAACCGGCGGCAGAAAAGATAGCCGATGTCCGGAGTTTTCTGGCTGAACTGGGTCTGCAGCTGAGTGGAGGAGACGTTCCTTCAGCACACGACTATAGACTTCTGATAAATGCTGTCAATGATCGTCCCGATCGGCATTTAATCGAGACAGTGTTGCTCCGGAGCCTGAAACAGGCTGTATACAGTCCCGATTACTGTGGTCACTTTGGCCTGGCTCTGGTTGAGTATGCCCACTTTACATCACCGATACGTCGCTATCCGGATCTCCTGGTCCACCGCGCAATTCGTCATGTACTCAATGGGGGTAGTGCAAAGTCTTTTTGCTATGGTCATGTCGATATGGAGGCCCTGGGTGAACAGTGTTCAATGTCGGAGCGCCGAGCTGATGAAGCCACCCGCGATGTCGTTGACTGGTTAAAATGTGAATATATGTTGGCTCACGTAGGTGAGGTTTTTGATGGTATCGTTACGACCGTAACAGGGTTTGGACTGTTTGTTGAATTATCTGATATCTATGTTGAGGGTCTGATCCATATTACAGAGCTGGAGAATGATTATTATCATTTTGATCCAGTTGGGCATCGCCTGACGGGTGAGCGAACCAGCAAGAGTTACAATATCGGTGATTCGATTCGCATTATCGTTGCCCGTGTTGATTTGGATGAACGCAAGATTGATTTTGTACTCGAATCGTCGAATAAGGAGATACCTGAGGGTGGTGAGGGCGCGAGGAAGCCAGCCAGGTCGTCTGCCAAAAAATTATCCCGATTGCGGACCGGTTCAACAAAAAAGGACGAGGATAAGCAGCGCTCGACGACTAAGTCAGGAAAGAAGAAGGGCTCCAGAAAGAGACGGACAAAGAAGAAGAAAACTAAGACAGATTTAGAATGAGGCCGGCTTAGAACGAGGTTAGAATAATTCCTGATGGCTACAACTACACTAATCTACGGTATTCATGCCGTAAAGGCGGCCCTGCAACAGGAAGGTGGTGAAGTCACTGAAGTGCTATTGATGTCGGGGCGCACGAATCAGCGTCTTGATGCAATTGTGTCATTAGCAAGGGCCAGGCAGGTAAAGATTCAGGAGGCCAGCAAGAGTGAACTGGACTCGCTAAGTGATTATGCCCGCCATCAAGGGGTTGTCGCCCGGGTCTCTGGTCTGGAGCGTCACCTGACGCTGGAGTCGTTATTAGCAGAGCAGCCGCAGCCCTTTTTGTTGGTGCTTGATGGCGTGCAGGACCCTCACAACCTGGGAGCCTGCCTGCGCACGGCCGATGCGGCAGGCGTAGATGCTGTTATTGTCCCGCAGGATAAGGCAGTTGGTCTGACGCCCGTGGTTCATAAGGTGGCCTGTGGCGCCGCCGAGACGATGCCCTTTTTTCAGGTGACAAATCTGGCCCGGACACTACGCCAACTCAAGGATCAGGGGGTGTGGGTTATCGGTGCTGATGAACGTGGTGAAGAGGGGTTACATACAGCCGATCTGACCGGCCCCGTGGCTCTGGTTATGGGTGCTGAAGGTAAGGGGTTGCGCCGACTGACCCAGGAACACTGTGATCGGGTTATTTCTATCCCGATGGCCGGTCAGGTGTCGAGTCTGAATGTATCTGTGGCAACTGGTGTGTGTCTGTTCGAGATTGTCAGGCAGCGTACCTAAAATCCTGACTATAGTCTTTATTTTATAGCTGCAACTGACTTACAGTTATTACTCGACGTTAAGGGCCTGGAATGTAATTCTGAATTCTACACCCCTGCCATCATCAGGCTGGATAATCTCGAGGGTCGATTGATGGATATCAATAATACGTTTTACGATGGATAAACCAAGTCCTGAGCCATCGGCCTTGGTTCCTACAATACGATAGAAGCGATCAAAGATGCGCTGCCGATCAGCCTCGGGTATACCGGGGCCGCTATCACGAACGCTGAAGATAACCTGATTATCCTGGCTTATGACAGAGATAATAATTTTTTCACCACTTGGGGTATAGCGGATAGCGTTATCTATCAGGTTACGCGCGAGTACCGACAGGGCCGTTTCCTGGCCATTGATGATGCATTTCCCTTTCCGGATTAATTCATATTGCAGTTCTTTATCCAGTGCTGTTAAGGCCAGTTCGGTACTGACGGCCTCAACAACCTTTTCCAGGTCGACCGGATGATGCTGTTTGGCCGCATCTTCAGGGTCCAGGCGAGCAAGGGTCAATAACTGATCTACCAGACGGGTAAGTCGATCCATGCCGCGGACAACATTGTCAATGGCGTTCATCCGATGTTCTTTATTATCAGCGCGGGCGGCAACCTGGGCCTGGGCCTTCAGGGCTGCCAGCGGCGTCCGTAACTCATGGGCCGCATCGGCGGTAAACCGACGTTCATTATCGAGAGCATAACCCAGACGGTTTAGTAGCGTATTGAGTGAAACAATAAGGGGGAGGATCTCCTCCGGTAGGCCTTCAATATAGACCGGTGACAACTGGGTTGGCGACCGATGGGCGATCTCGTCGCTGAGCTTGTTCAGTGGTAATAGCCCACGTTGAATGCCGAGTACGAGAAACAGGATCAGGGGTGGAAAGGCGACAACAATGGGCCAGAAGATGTGGATCAGAATATCATTGATTAATTCATTTCTAACTTCACTGCGTTCACCAACAATAATTTGCAGGTTATCCCTGTCAGGAAAGGTTCGTGACAGGACGCGCCAGTCGGTTTCGTCAATCGTGACATTTGAGTAACCATCGATTGTGGTCATTCTAATGCGTGGTGAGCTGGGTGCAAACATGAGTAATGTGTCTTCACCCCGCCAGACCTGAAAGGCCAGCTTGTTTTCATAGGGATGGAAGCGGACATCATCAAGCATATCAAAGCGAAGGACTGCCGGTCCCATTTCCTCGATTTCATGCTGGGTCAGATCGTTTAGGACATGCATGCCCTGGGCCATCTGGGCTTCAAAGACCTCTTCGATTTCGTGTCTGATATTGACATAGGTGAGCAAGGTCATGATGACCCAGGAAATCAGGAAGACACTGGCCAGGATAATTAACAGGCGATTTTGAAGTGATGGTGATTTCATGTCGTGACAAAGGGCTTATTTTACCTTGTCGATCATATAGCCTACGCCACGAATAGTTCTGATTAGGTCACTCCCCAGCTTTTTGCGCAAGTGGTGGATGTATACCTCTACTGTATTGCTCTCGACATCAGAGCTCCAGCCGTATAACTCCTCTTCCAAGCGGCTCTTTGACATAACCTTGCCATGATATTCCATCAGTACCTGGAGAATTGCAAATTCGCGGCCTGATAGTTCAACCACCTCGCCAGCCCGGGTAACCTGATGGGCCGCTGGGTCCAGACTGATGTCGCCGTGGGTCAATAGTGGGTTAGCACGACCGCTGCTGCGTCTGAGCAGGGCTCGAATACGGGCCACCAGTTCATCCATATCGAAGGGTTTGGCTAGGTAATCATCGGCACCGCTGTCCAGACCGGCAACACGGTCTGTTACGCTGTCCCGGGCAGTCAGGACCAGCACAGGCGTTGTAATACCCAGTCCACGGACCTCCTTAAGTACCTCGATACCTGAACGCAGGGGTAGGCCTATATCAAGAATGACAGTATCGAAGGTCTCGTTTTTCATGGCAAGGATTGCGCTGTTGCCATCCTTGACCCAGTCGACTGTGTATTTTTCCTGACCTAGTCCGGTCTGTATCGCATCACCAATTAAATCATCATCTTCAACCAGCAAGAGTCGCATGCGAGTTCCTTGTCATTATTTATTGTTGTCGTTGGCCTATTATGGCGCTGTTAGGTGGCCATTGTCACGATTGATTCGATTTGAATGGGCTGACAATAGCGGGTTATTGGACAGGCTATATTCAATTCAGTTCATATAAAAGGCCAGGACATGATGTAAATTGCCAGATTTCATAGAGGTAGCGTTGCGTGTGGGCTGGATTTGACATAAAATGGTTCGTTTTTGGAAGCAGTGCTTTCTCCTTGTCTTACTCGTTTGCGAGAAGACTACAAAACCGTAAGGAGCGTTATGAGACATTATGAAGTCGTATTTCTGGTTCATCCGGACCAGAGTTCACAGGTGCCAGCGATGATTGACCGTTATCGCGCAGGTCTGGAAAATCACGGTGGCAAGATCCATCGTCTGGAAGACTGGGGCCGCCGTCAGATGGAATACCCGATCAACAAGGTGCATAAGGCGCATTATGTGTTGATGAATATCGAGATCAATAAGGAAGGGCTGGAAGAATTAACCAGCGCATTTCGTTTTAATGATGCCGTTATTCGTAACCTTGTTATCAGCTGTGATGAGGCTGTTACAGAGCCATCACCGATGATGGCTAAGTCATCTAATGAAGAGCGTGGTCGTCATCAGGATAATGCTAGCTCAAGTGCTGAAAATAAATCGGCTACTACTACTGCTACAACAGCAGCAGATACTGCTACTACAACAGCAGCAGAAGCTACAACTGAATCCAGCGCCGATTAGACTGATATCCTGGGATGTCGCTGTGGTCATTATCGATGACCATCAGGGCAGGCCGGATATTATTGAGATTTTTCAGAATTAATGAAGAAAGGAACCGAAAATGGCACGTTATTTTCGTCGTAAAAAATTCTGTCGCTTCACGGCAGAAGGTATTAACCAGATCGATTATAAAGACCTGGGTATTTTAAAGGCCTATGTCTCGGAGACTGGCAAGATCGTACCTAGTCGTATTACAGGTACCAAGGCAAAATATCAGCGTCAGTTGGCTACGGCCATCAAGCGCGCACGATACCTGGCCCTGTTACCTTACTGCGACGCCCACGAATAAGTCGGACTTTTAGTCGGTTGAGGCGCTAGATTAAAATTGGTGCCTTAACCGACGCAAGTGCCTGGAGTACTCATGCACGGATTTGCCACATTGATATTGAAGGGCCGTATACAGGCGATAATGATTGCCGCGGTCGCTGCAGTAATGTCAATGATACTCCCGCCGCTGAGTCATATTAGCGGTGCTGTAGTGGCCCTTGTAGCGCTCCGAAATGGCGCAAATGAGGCCATTCTGGTGGGTGCAGGTGCTGCACTAATGCTAGTGTTGATGGGCTTTGTGGCCTCAGTAGATAACACTGTCACGAGTCTGTTTGCAGTGAGCATGGTTGCGGTCATCTGGCTGCCGGTAATAATCGCAGCCCTGGTGTTACGCACCTGGCGATCGCTGACCCTGAGCTTGACAGCTGTCGGCGTAATGGCGCTGGTATCGATGCTGGTTTTTTACCTGGTCATCGGTGATGTTAAAGGTTGGTGGCATACCGTACTGAGTTCAGTATTTGAGACCATGCTACAGACCCAGGCCATGCATTTATCCGGCTTTGAAGTGGAAGACTGGCTAAATAATATTGCGGCGATCATGACGGGTATCGTTGGGGCTGGATTAATCTATACGCTGATGATTAATCTGTGCTTGGCGCGTTGGTGGCAGGCGTTGTTATTTAACCCAGGTGGTTTCAGGCAGGAGTTTCATGGGCTGAGACTGGACTGGCGTATTGCCGCGGCGGCCTTACCCTTTGCAGTATTGAGTAATATAGGCCCGGATGTCATACAGTCTTACTGTCAGGATGCCATGGTCATTATTATGGCCCTGTTTTCCCTGTCCGGGCTGGCGTTGGTGCATGCGGTAGTGGCCTTTAAGCAGTGGCCCAAGATGGTGCTGGGCATTATGTATGCTTTGACAATATTTTTACTGCCCCAGCTGGTTGTCATATTGGCGGCAATGGGGTTAACGGATAGCTGGCTGGATTTCCGTCGGCGTCTAAAGATGGCTTAAACGTCATTCGTTGTTGAATTGAAAATAGAATTTAAATTGCTGATACGAGGATATTAGTTATGGAAGTTATACTTCTAGATAGAGTGGAAAACCTGGGGAATCTGGGTGATGTTGTCTCAGTAAAGTCTGGTTATGGTAGAAATTTCCTGATACCAGGTGGACGAGCCATTCCGGCAACAGATGACAATAGAAAGGTCTTTGAGGCCCGTCGTGCTGAACTGGAAAAGGCCTCAGCCGATGCCCTGGTGGCTGCGACAGCGCGTGGTGAAGGTCTGCAGGCTTTAGCGACTGTGACAATTGCGCAGCGTGCCGGTGATGAGGGCAAGTTGTTTGGTTCTGTCGGAACTGCAGATATTGCGGATGCTGTAACGACAGCCGGCGCCGAGTTGAAAAAACATGAAGTTCGCCTGCCCAATGGTGCGATTCGCCAGACCGGTGAATATGAGATTGATGTCCACCTGCACCCTGAGGTGAATGTCAGTATTTCAATCGAGATTGTTGCCGAACAGTAATCTTCGCTGTTCACCCCCTGCGTTCTACCGTATTATTATGACTATGGGAGAACTAGCATCATTTGATCGGGCTGATGATCAGTCGACTGAACGCTTAAAGGTTCCGCCTCATTCTAATGAGGCGGAGCAGAGTGTTCTCGGTGGCCTGATGATCGATAATCATTCCTGGGATACCATCGCCGATGCAGTATCTGAGGCCGATTATTACCGGCAGGATCATCGACTGATCTTTCGCGCCTTAAGCTATCTGGCCAATCGCGGCGAACCTCTTGATATTGTTACCGTGTCCGAGTGGCTTGAACGCCATAATGAGCTGGACAAGATCGGTGGTATTTCCTACCTCAGCACGCTGGCTGAAAATACCCCAAGCGCCGCCAATATTAAGGCCTATGCCACCATTGTCCGTGAGCGGTCAGTGTTGCGGCAGTTGATTCGTATCAGTTCTGAGATTGGTGAAAATGCTTTTAACACCGAAGGTAGAAGTAGCTCGGAAATTCTTGATCTTGCAGAACAAAAGGTATTTCAGATATCCGAGAGTAATGCCCGTGGGCGTCAGGGCTTTCAGTCAATCACCCATCTTTTGCCCAAGGTCGTTGAGCGTATCGATGAGCTCTATGAATCCGGTGGTAATATTACCGGACTCAGTACCGGTTTCAAGGACCTCGATGGTATGACCTCGGGTCTCCAGCCTGCTGATCTGGTCATTGTTGCTGGTCGACCCTCGATGGGTAAGACCTCTTTTGCCATGAACCTGGCTGAAAATATTGCCATGAGCGGAAAAAATAAAGCTGTGGCCATCTTTAGTATGGAGATGCCTGCCGAGCAACTGGTGCTCCGTATACTGTCGTCATTAGGACGGGTTGATCAGAGCAAGGTTCGGAGTGGCAAACTTGATGAGGATGACTGGCCCCGGTTGACCTCTACCATGAACCTGTTAAATGAGGCGCCATTATTTATTGACGATACGCCAGCGTTAACACCGACTGAGCTGCGTTCACGCGCCAGGCGCCTGACCCGTGAACATGATCTGGGTCTTATCGTTATCGATTACCTCCAATTGATGCAGGTGGCTGGTTCAAAAGAAAACCGTACTAATGAAATTTCAGAAATATCCAGGTCTCTCAAAGCATTAGCCAAGGAACTTAATGTACCGGTAATAGCTTTGTCACAGCTGAATCGAAGTCTGGAGCAACGCCCCAATAAACGCCCGGTGATGTCGGACCTGCGTGAATCGGGTGCGATCGAGCAGGATGCTGATCTGATCATGTTTATTTATCGTGATGAGGTTTATAACGAGGAGACGCCAGACAAAGGGGTGGCAGAGATCATTATTGGTAAACAGCGTAATGGTCCCATTGGTAGTGTACGCCTGACCTTCCTTGGTCAATATACCCGCTTTGAAAATTTTGCCCATGATGGTTATGGTCCTTCCTCAGGTATCGGTGCCGGGTATGCCTGACGGTGACTCGGCCGTGTTGATTCAGAACGACTGGTTAGCAACGGGGAAAGTACCAGGTATCCACCTATGAGTCGTGCCGCCGAGGCCTTAATCAATCTGTCGGCATTACAATCCAATCTTGAGCTTGTCCGTACCCGGGCGCCGGATGCCCGTATCGTTGCTGTTATTAAGGCCAATGGTTATGGCCATGGGTTGTTACGTATCGCCCAGGCCCTGGAAGCTGTTGATGCCCTGGCTGTGGCTTCGATAGATGAGGCCCTGAGTTTGCGTCAGGCCGGAATAAATCAGCCGCTGTTATTGCTTGAAGGCTTTTTCAGTGCCGATGAACTGCCCCTGATTCAGCAGCACCAACTGAGTATAGTGGTCCATCATGAGGGTCAGTTACAGGCCCTTGAGCATATGGTTGAAAGCCAGACACTGGACCCGCAACATCGAATACCGGTTTGGTTAAAGATTGATACGGGTATGAGCCGGCTCGGTTTTGAGCCGGGGCAATTTGCCGAGGCGCTGGTTCGGCTTCGTCAATGCCCGCTGGTTGATCCAGCTATTACTGTTATGACACATCTGGCCAATGCCGACGATCGCCATGATGGGATGACCGATCGGCAACTTAACCAGCTGAAAGAGGTCTTGAGTAATGTTTTTCAAACTATTGATCTTAAGGTAAGTATTGCTAACTCAGCTGGCATACTGGGGTGGCCGGAAATACTCAATTTGACAGCGCAGGAGCAATGGGTAAGGCCCGGAATTATGCTCTATGGCGTGAGCCCGTTTATAGATTCGACGGCACAGGATGAAGGCTTAAGGCCAGTTATGACCCTGCGTTCGCGGGTGATAGCAATTAAAAAGTTACGTGCAGGTGATGAGGTCGGCTACGGCGGTTGTTGGCGTTGCCCGGAAGATATGATGCTTGGCGTTGTCGCAATTGGTTATGGCGATGGCTATCCCCGATCAATCCAGTCAGACACCCCGGTACTGATAAATGGTCAGCGTCTGCCTATAGTGGGCCGGGTTTCGATGGATATGCTGACAATCGACCTGCGCCAGCAACCCGGCGTCGTCGTCGGTGATGAAGTCATCCTGTGGGGCGAGGGCCTGGCAGTGGAAGAGATTGCCGCCAGAGCTGAGACCATTGGCTATGATTTATTATGTGGTGTTACCCCGCGCGTTCGCTTTGTCGAATGCACCGATGAAGGCAGCGTTCAATGACGATTAAGACCAGGGCAGAAAAAAAGACCTTCAGTTGTAGTGAGTGTGGTGCCCGGGCTACCAAATGGGCGGGGCAGTGTGGTGATTGTGGTGCCTGGAATACCCTGCAGGAGGATGTCAGTGCAGCTCGTTCACTCGGTCAACATCCGCGTTCAGTGGGTTTTTCCGGCATTTTATCCGAGATCTGTTCCCTGAATGATATCAAGTCTGAAGATACTGCCCGTAGTCCGACTGGGTTCAGTGAGCTGGATCGGGTCCTGGGTGGGGGGCTGGTACACGGGTCTGTCGTATTGATTGGCGGTGACCCTGGTATTGGTAAGTCAACGATCCTGCAACAGGCTATAGCGACATTGGGGCAGGGGCTGCCGGCCTTATATATCACCGGTGAAGAATCACTGCAGCAGGTAGGCCTGCGGGCCCAGCGTCTCGGTGTTGAGGCCGGGCATATGCGCCTGCTTGCCGAGACGCGGGTAGAACATATCCTTAATCTCGCCATGAAAGAAAAACCTCGGGTCATGGTGATTGATTCCATCCAGACCGTCTATACCGATCAGATTCAATCGGCACCGGGTTCAGTGTCTCAGGTCCGGGAGAGCGCTGCCCAGTTAGTGCAGTTTGCCAAGCAGACCAATACCGCTCTGTTTCTCGTCGGCCATGTGACCAAGGAAGGGGCCCTAGCCGGACCACGGGTACTGGAACATATGGTTGATACGGTGCTGTACTTCGAGGGTGAATCCGATAGTCGTTACCGGGTGATTCGGGCCGTAAAGAATCGTTTTGGTGCCGTCAATGAGGTTGGTGTCTTTGCCATGACCGATAAGGGGTTGCGTGAGGTCAGCAATCCATCGGCTATCTTTGTCTCCCGTCATGAACAGGCTGTCCCTGGTAGTGTCATCATGGTGACCCGGGAGGGAAGCCGGCCATTGCTGGTCGAGGTCCAGGTGCTGGTGGCCGAGAGTCATGCCGCCAATCCACGCCGTGTAACGGTGGGGCTGGAGCAAAACAGACTGGCAATGCTGTTGGCGGTATTACAACGTCACGGCGGTGTGGCTATGTACGATCAGGATGTATTCGTCAATATCGTCGGTGGGGTGCGCATAACCGAGACGGCGGTAGACCTGCCGGTTGTGCTGGCGGCCCTGTCCAGTCTGCGCGATCGGCCGGTACCTACCGATGTGGCCGTGTTTGGCGAGATAGGTCTGGCTGGTGAGATTCGCCCGGTTCAAAATGGTCAGGAACGCATTAAAGAGGCCATTCAGCATGGTTTCAAACGCATTATAATGCCGAAGGCCAATAGTCCGAAATCTGTCCCGCAAGGTGTGGAATTGGTCGCCGTTCAACGGCTGGCCGAGGCTGTTGACGCCTTCTAGTCACTGTTACAATCGCTTAATTTAATAGATCACCATAAATGCCGATAGCAGGGAATACCCTGTTACTCAGGTACTGCTGTCACCACAATCCCAATGAAAATTGAGGTTTACAGTGATAGACCGGGCCTGGTAGAACATTATAAGCATATGGAGATGAAACGATGTTATTAACCAATCTGGAGATCGTGCCTGGGAAGAAAGTGGTCCAACATTATGGACTGGTTCAGGGCAGTTCTGTACGGGCCAAACACGTCGGCCGCGACCTGATGGCCGGGTTGAAAAATATCTTTGGTGGTGAATTACGCGGCTATACCGAGCTGTTGCAGGAGTCGCGTGAAGAGGCGCTCGACCGAATGATTCAGCAAGCCGAGGTCGTCGGCGCTAATGCAGTGCTCAATATCCGATTTACTACTTCTAGTGTGGCTCAGGGTGCCGCTGAGTTATTCGCCTTTGGTACGGCCGTGGTGCTGGAGTAGTACCCATGGACCTGATTATATTTATGGTATTGATGGCGCTGGGCTATGGTTTTGGCCGCTATTTCGAACAGCATCATTTTAAATCCATTATTGCCCGTGAGGCTGAACTACGCCATATCCCGGTGATAGCCAGCCGTTTTCCACCGGCAAGCATAAGACCACCACAGACGCACCTGGTAACAGGGAGTGTGGTGATTTCAGTTGACTACTTTAAGCGATTTCTTGCCCA
>CAZYTT010000053.1:0-8034 GCA_964650235.1 uncultured Gammaproteobacteria bacterium
GAGGCATTAGACGTCGCACCGAGAAAATAAAAAAAAGCCAGCCCTTCGGCTGGCGTTTTTTTTTAAACCCAACCTAGACCTTTCTTTCCCTGGCCATCGAATTAATTCACTGAATCAATCCAAAAAATCAAATCAAAGGGCCAATCCACTGAACCGAAACAGCGCCATATACCTGAATGAATATTAATGAAAATCTGCCTGTTGTAATGACCTTGTCCGGTAATGATCCAACCGGTGGTGCCGGCATTCAGGCCGATATTGAGACCATTGCCAGCATGGGATGTCATGCCACACCGGTAATCACTACACTGACTGTTCAGGACACCCAGGATATCAAGAGCTATGCAACGATAGAGACTGACATGCTGATCCAGCAGGCCCGTGCCGTTTTAGAAGATATGGCGATAGCGGTCTTCAAGATCGGCCTGGTAGGTTCAGTTGAGACTGTAGAAGCTATACATACGATCCTAACCGATTACCCTGATATCCCCGTTGTACTTGATCCGATCCTGATATCAGGTGGCGGCAGCAATCTGGCCGATGACGATATAGTAGAGGCAATGACGACCCTGTTATTCCCTCAAACAACATTACTTACACCGAATTCTATTGAAGCCCAATTGCTCGCACCTGAGGCCGATAACCTGGATGCCTGCGCCCAAGTTCTGCAGGAATTGGGCTGTGAGTACGTACTGATTACGGGTACTCATGAAAATAATCGTGAGGTCATCAATCGACTCTATGGTGATCAACGCTTAATCGAGTCCTTTCACTGGGAACGCCTGGATGGCAGCTTTCATGGCTCAGGCTGCACCCTTGCATCGGCCGTTGCCGGCATGCTGGCCAATGGTATGGGTATGCTGACAGCCGTCAATGAGGCCCAGGAATACACCTGGGAAACACTCCGCCAAGGCTATCGCCTGGGCATGGGTCAGCTCATACCTAACCGACTGTTCTGGGCCCGACCCGACGCATCACTACCTAAACCAGAATAGTCGGTCAATCGACTATGTTTGATCATAGGGCAATCCATGGCCTCTACGTCATAACCGATGCCCCTCAGAAAGACCCCCAGGGCCTGATCACCCGAGTCAGACAGGCCATCACGGGGGGCGCCCGTATCGTCCAGTACCGTAACAAGGATAGTGAAGACTACCCGCTCAAGCTGCGCCAAGCCCGGTCACTCCAGGAGCTCTGCCATCAGCACCAGATCCCTCTCATCATTAATGATGATATTGACCTTGCGCAGGCAATAGCCGCTGACGGTGTCCACCTGGGACGCTCTGACGACAGTCTCGAACTGGCCCGTAAACTACTCGGGAAACAGGCATTGATTGGCATCTCCTGCTACAATCAGCTCGAATTAGCCATCTTAGCCGAACAGCAAGGAGCTGACTACGTGGCCTTCGGTAGCTTTTATCAATCACCAACCAAACCTCAGGCCATAGCCGCAGCACCATCACTGTTACTTGAGGCACAACAACGATTATCGATCCCGATTGTTGCCATTGGTGGCATTACACCCGAGAATGGTGCTAATTTAATCGCCACCGGCGCATCATCGCTGGCAGTGATCAGCGGTGTCTTTGCCCAACCCCGCATCCAGGATGCGGCCCGGGCCTATACCCGCCTTTTTAAACCAGAATACTAATTAACCGTATAGTCAGCGCTTCATAAGCACAAAGAACAAGGAATACAGATGACCCGATCACATGAATTATTCACCCTGGCGAAACAGCATATCCCTGGCGGGGTCAATTCACCTGTACGTGCGTTTAACGGTGTCGGCGGGGAACCCGTCTTTTTCCGTCGCGCCGAAGGCCCTTATATTTTTGATGAAGATGATAAACGCTATATCGATTATGTCGGCTCCTGGGGCCCCATGATCCTGGGCCACGCGAATCCTGCTGTTATCGCCGCAGTAAAGGATGCAATCAATAATGGTCTCAGTTTTGGCGCTCCAACCGAGCTGGAGACCTTAATGGCCGACAAAATATGTAAATTACTACCCTCTATCGAGATGGTACGCATGGTCAACTCGGGGACAGAGGCCACCATGAGCGCCATCCGTCTAGCCCGCGGTTACACTGGCAAAGATAAAATCATCAAGTTTGAAGGCTGTTATCATGGCCACTCGGATTCGTTACTGGTCAAAGCCGGATCGGGTGCATTAACACTTGGAGTACCGACATCACCCGGCGTCCCTGTCGCCCTGGCCGAACATACCATTACGCTTGAATATAATAATCTTGAGCAGGTACGCGATACCTTTGACAAACTGGGCCAGCAGATCGCCTGTATTATTGTTGAGCCCATCGCCGGCAATATGAACTGCGTACCCGGGACTGAGAGCTTTCTAAAAGGGCTACGTGAACTTTGCGATAGTTATGATTCTGTGCTTATCTTTGATGAAGTGATGTCCGGTTTTAGAGTCGCCATTGATGGCGCCCAGGGCATCTGCGGCATTCGTCCAGACCTGACTACACTGGGCAAGGTCATTGGTGGTGGCATGCCTGTTGGCGCCTTTGGTGGTAAAAGGGCCATCATGGAGATGATCGCGCCACTGGGTCCGGTCTATCAGGCCGGCACCCTGTCAGGCAACCCGATCGCAATGACAGCCGGCCTGGCCACGCTGAACCAGCTGGAACAACCAGGCTTCTTTGATGACCTGTCGAGCAAGACCCAACGCCTGGCTGAGGGTCTTGTTACTCGTGCCAGGGCCTTTAATATCCCGCTGACGACAAATTATATTGGTGGCATGTTTGGTCTGTTTTTTACTGAAGAAGAAAACATCCATAATTTCTACCAGGTCACTAATTGCAATTTGGATCGCTTCAAATTATTTTTTCATGAGATGTTGAATGAAGGGGTCTATCTGGCCCCATCGGCCTATGAGGCCGGGTTTGTCTCTGCCGCCCACGAAGCTGGTGACATCAAGACAACATTGATGACTGCAGAGCAAGTCTTTGCCCGTCTCTAGATAAGTAATGATAAAATGATTTATAACCGCCTGGGTCAAACTGATCTTAATGTAAGTCACCTGTGTCTTGGCACGATGACATGGGGGGAACAAAACAGTGAGGCTGAGGCCCATGAACAGCTGGATGTCGCCCTCGCCGCCGGTATCAATTTTATTGATACCGCGGAGATGTATCCAGTGCCGCCTCGCGTTGAGACCTATGGCCTTACCGAGACCTATATCGGAACCTGGCTAAAGAAACGTGCTAATCGTGACCAGGTCATTATTGCCAGCAAGGTCATGAGTCGCTCCAGAGACCTGAACTATGTCCGTGGTGGTGACAACCGACTTAATCGTAAACATATTGAGGCTGCGATTAACGCTTCACTACAACGCCTGCAGACCGATTATATCGACCTGTATCAATTACACTGGCCTGATAGAAACAGTAATTATTTTGGCCGCCTCGGTTATCAGCATGATGTGCACGATCAACCAGTCCTTGTAGAAACAACGCTCCAGGTCCTGACTGATCAGATCAAGGCCGGTAAAATTCGTTACATTGGGCTGTCAAACGAAACGCCCTGGGGTGTCATGCAGTTTATTCACTGGGCAGAGAAGCTTGAGCTACCCAGAGTCGTCAGCATACAAAACCCGTACAATTTATTGAATCGATCCTTTGAGATCGGCCTGGCCGAGATCGCCCACCATGAAGCCGTTGGATTAATGGCCTATTCTCCTCTCGGTTTCGGCACCTTGAGTGGGAAATACCTTGGCAAGAAGAAACCGGACAATGCCCGGCTCACACGCTATGAACGCTTTACCCGTTATACCAATCCACAGGCGATTGCAGCCACGCGGGAATATGTTGAACTCGCTCATGCTCATGACCTGGACCCCGCACAGATGGCTTTAGCCTTTGTCAATAGTCGCACTTTTCTAACCAGCAATATCATCGGAACAACGAACCTGCCGCAACTGCGCAGTAATATTGACAGCCTGGGTCTCACTTTATCTGATGATGTGCTGAAAGAAATCGAACAGATACATCGTCGCATACCTAACCCAAGCCCTTGATGGACATCAACGGCCAGACTTTTATATAAGGGGTCAATTTTGTATTTTTCACCACGCCTGCTAATTGCTCTGATTTTACCTGGGTCCCTCATCTGCCAACAGGTGGCAGCAGAAATCAACCTGATGCCAGATCAATTCACTCAGGGCAAACAAAGCACCATCACCCTGCAACTGTCACAACCAGAACAGGTCAGCCAGCTTTATCTGTCACCCGGCGGCCCCATAGTACAGCGCGAATGGACACTACCCCATGATGGGAATGACATGGTCTGGCGTGACAATTTACTCTATATCGCCGCTGGGGATGGCGGCCTACTCTTACTGGACATGGAGAAGGAGCAACACTACCTGAAATCTCGGCTATCCTTTGGTGAACCTATCCATTACATCGCCATTAGTCATGACCACGCCTGGTTAGGTGCCAACAAAGGTCTATATACAGCGGACATCCGTGACCCCGACTCCCCGCGCATCAGGGGATTTATCAACACCACGGCAGCCGTATCGGCAATTACCAGTAATGATTTATACACTATCGTTGCCAGTGGCAATGAAATTCGCCTCTATGACAGCCGCAAGCCCGGGGTGTTATTAGCACTGAATACCTTCAGATTAAATTACCCTGTAAATAAGCTGGTTCTGAATGACTCAAAACTTTATATCGCCAGTACTGAGTCCGGCATCTATCGCTATACCATTACCGCTGATCAACAACTCAAAGCCGATGGTCATTACCAGACCACTGGCCCCGCCAGAGATATCGCTGTTGACAATGGCATGGCCATCGCTGCCACAGGCCCCGAAGGGCTCACGGTCATGAGCACGACCAGCAATCAACTATCCTGGCTAGGTAGTCATCAACAGGCAGGGAATGCCCAACACATTATCCATGATGCATTAAACCAACAGGTAATGCTCATAAATGATAGCCGCCAGATTTTGTTGTTTGATATCAGTAATCCGCGCCAGCCAGAGATGATATCAGCGATTCAATTGACAAATGACATTGCCAGCCTGCAATTACGCAATAATCAGGCGATCGTACTGAGTGGTAATCAGGTTAAACAGATCGACTTTAGTCATTTGCCACCAAGATACAGTAATGAAGGTCTTAATTTTGGCCAAGGGGTCAATTACGGCGGCCAACGCCGTGTCTTCATTCGGGATAAGATTGCCTATGTAGCCGACTGGTTTTCAGGCATTCATATCTATGACATATCTACAGCGGCCCATCCCCAGCTGTTATCAACCTTTCATACCCGCGGCTCATCCAAGGGGATTGTTGTCCGTGATGACTATGCCTATGTGGGTGATGATGATAATGGGCTGCAGATCATAAATGTAAAAGACCCGCGGAAACCATTTCGTGTAGCCGAACTGGCGACAGCTGGCCTTGCCTATATACCAGTACTGGTTGGTAACCGGCTCTATCTCGCCAGTCACCGTGGTGGTTTTCAGATCATTGATATCAGTAATCCAGAGCAACCAGAACTTCTAGGCGAACATGATACCCAGGGTAAGACCTGGGCAATCCGGGTCCGCAATAATATCGCCTATATCGCCGATGATGACTCCGGTCTGATGATGTTTGATGTCAGCCAGCCTGACAATATCCAGCTCGTGGGTCAGTTCAGTCCTGGCGGGGCAGCAGAAGATGTCATTCTCGATGGTAACGTTGCCTATGTAGCCTTCTTTGATCGAGGTGTCTATGCCATCGATATAAAGGATCCCGGCTACCCCAAAAAACTAGCGCATATCAATACACCCGGTAATGCCCGTGGACTGGTCCGTCATGGTGATTATCTCTATATTGCAGACTGGCTATCAGGCATACAGATCTACAATGTCGCTCAACCATCTCAGCCCCACTTTGTCGGTAGCTATGATACCGTCGGCGCCGCCTGGGGACTGGCCATTAAATTTCCCTATGCCTATGTTATGGACTGGTGGGGAGGCTTTACTGTATTAGATATCAGCTCACCACCGAAGCCCCGGCTTGCCGGCCAGTATCAGCAGAGAGACAGGGTCTACGCCATCAGGGCCCGTGAAAATATTGCCTATGTAGCCAGCGGCACAGGTGGTCTGCAAATCTATGATATAAAAAATCCCCTAAACCCAACCTGGATGACCGGTGTCGATCTTGTGAACGCCGCTATAGATGTTGCAACGCTCCGAAACCGGGCCTATGTCGCGACAACTAATAATAGAATTGTTGTTATTGACATCAGTGACTCCTTTTCGGCCCATATCATTGAGGAAATCAAGTCCCGTTACGCCATCACATCACTACAGGCCCAGGGCGGCTGGTTAAATGTAAATCAATCAACTCATGGTACAACGCTCTATCGCATAGATGGAAAATATGCCAATAAACCGCGGAAAAAGCGTCACTATAAACAGGCAATCCATAGCACACTGGTAGACAACGGTAATCTCCTGTTAACCGCCCAAGCAGACTACACCATGTCACTGTACAACAGCAGTGATAAAAAGCCGCTGCGCCAGATAGATCTACCTGGAGAAATACTCCGCTCCTATCAGAACATGATGATTAGTTATAGTCGCGAGACGGGCATCTCAATTATTGACCGTAATGGTGACATCATCAGCAACCTGTTAACCAATATGAAAATTATTGATCTTCAGGCGCAGGCTTCAACACTTTATCTAGTTGATGATACCCAGCACCTGGTAACGGTTGATATTAGTCAACCGGATAAATTACGACTAAACAGCAATTACCCCTTGTTATCAAAAGTAAACAGCATATCACTAGGGACTGATGCCCTGTATTTTTCTGGCCAGCCGTCTATTGTCGCCCTGAAACTATTACCGGAGATTGAATGGCAAAAGTTGAATGACCAACAGTATCAACTCACCAGTTCACCTGACCTGCCTGTGGGTAGCTATAACCTGAATATTAATAATTCCCAGCATAATAATGCCCTGACCGTAGATATCATGAAATTTTCTCGGCCCAGGTTCACCATGGAGGAGTTTAAAAAAGCCCTTACCAAATTCAAGCAGGAGCAGTAAATGATTAGCCGGCTCGACGATAAGACCTTCCTGCAGGTTGTCAATCATACACCTTTGGTCTCTATTGATTTGCTGATTAAAAATTACAATGATGGTAGCTTCCTGCTAGGTCAACGCTGCAATGAGCCAGCCAGAGGCTTCTGGTTCGTTCCAGGTGGTAGGATATTTAAAAATGAAACACTGGCAACAGCCTTTCAACGCTTAACCCATGAAGAGCTGGGTTGTGAGCAACTGATCTCAACTGCCACATTCAGTGGCTGTTATGAACATTTTTATCAGGAAAATTTTGCCGGTGCTGACAACATCAACACCCACTATGTCGTGTTAGCCTATGAGCTTAAGGTTGCTGAAGTGCCTGGTCATCTGCCAGCAGCCCAACACAGCCAGTTTAACTGGTTTAGTATCGAGGAAATCCTGCATAATAAGCTGATTCATCAATTTACCCGTGACTATTTCACCACCTAGTTACACCAGGCACACTTGCGTGACAATCAGGTCCCTGTAATATGACAACGAGTAAAAGTTAGCCTAGTATAGACAGGGCTAAACCATATAAGACACAGGACAGGGATATAGATGACAACGGCGACTATCGACCCCATTGAGCCCATCGTTCTATTAGACAATGTCAGTTTCTCCTGGGGTAATCGACATATATTTAATGGTATCGATATCAAGATCCCCAAGGGGAAGATCACCACCATTATGGGTCCCAGTGGTTCAGGCAAAACCACCCTGTTAAAATTGATTACCGGACAGAGCCGTCCCAGTACTGGCACAGTCATCGTCAATGGTCACAATATCCCAGCATTAAAACGCGACAAGCTACTTAACCTGCGCATCAAGATGGGCATGATGTTTCAACACAGTGCCCTGTTTACACATATCAATGTATTCGAGAATGTGGCCTACCCATTGCGTGAACACACCAACCTGCCTGAATCCCTGATCAGGAACATTGT
>CAZYTT010000053.1:8134-12647 GCA_964650235.1 uncultured Gammaproteobacteria bacterium
CCTACCCATTGCGTGAACACACCAACCTGCCTGAATCCCTGATCAGGAACATTGTGCTAATGAAGCTGCAGGCCGTTGGGTTGCGTGGTGCCTATCAGTTAATGCCCAGTGAGTTATCCGGTGGTATGCTACGTCGAGTAGCACTGGCGCGTGCGATAGCACTTGATCCCATGATCCTCTTTTATGACGACCCATTTTCAGGCCAAGATCCCGTTTCTCTTGGCGTTTTAATACGCCTGATCAAGACCCTCAACCAGGCCCTTGGGCTTACCAGCATCCTGGTATCTCACGATGCTGATGAAGTTAAATCTATCTCTGATCAACTCTATGTAATTGCCGAGGGTAAGGTGAAAGACCATGGCTCACCATCACAGTTAAACCAGTCAGACAATGAATGGACAAACCAGTTGCTGAATGGCTTGCCGAATGGACCTATGTCATTTCATTATCCTGCCGAGGACCTAGCCAAAGACTATGAGCTGAACTAATGCTTTAGTCCCTGGAAATCACAAATCCAGCCATCCAATTTCAATAGCCGTCGCCTCACCAATAACAACACTTGCAAGTCGATGGGGTATATGGGACTCATTTTCAGTTATCGGAATACGTCCGCCCATTAACTCTGCCCTGGATTGTGGCAACAGTGGCTGCTGCTCCGGATTAGCATAACCGATAGGATAGAGTGGTTGATTCGTCCCCATATCATACTTATCTGTCGCTCCTACCGTATGCATTAATTCATGTGCAATTATCACATTATTTGATCCAGCCATTTTGTCACTGGCAAAGGCATTCACTACACCCACCATACCTTTCTGGATGCCCAGCGAATGGCTCAGGCGAGGATTTTGTTGGGGATCAAAGTAACGCACAAATATTTGCACATCAGGTTTTGGGCCATCGAAATTATCCTGCCGCCAGGACCAGTAACGTAGCTTCAGACTCCATAAAATAACATCCAGCATATTATTTCTGTCTTTCGGCATCGGTGGCTGAACTGTCACCTCAGGTGCTAGCAAAACTGTCATCGGTTCATCGATATCCAGTTTATAGCGTTGCCCCTGACTGATAAAAAATGCCTCGATGTCATAAAAATCATGTTCTTCCAGCGCTTCGATAAACCGGGCTGCACGATCACTACCATCGCCATTAATCGGATAGACAACAACCCAGAGTGGCTGATCCCAGTCAGTCGAGCGTAACTTAGTCAGAGTCGTCTGTAAGGCTACAAAAAACAGAATTAATAATAAAATGATAATACGAACAGACTTAAACATTAGGGCACTCTTTTTGATCAGTAAATAAACATCTATAGGCCCTATATCGTACAATAGATACTAAAAATGAATTCGGAGCCCGGCAATGAAAACCAGCTATAACGAGATACCTGCATATATCACCCAGGATGGCTCATTAATTCGTGAATTGATGCACCCAGCTACGCACTTGAACCATAACCAGAGTCTGGCTGAGGCCATAATTGAACCAGGCAAGGAAACAATACTTCACCGTCATATCTGCGCTGAAGAACTGTATTACATAATGGCAGGGACTGGATTAATGGTGCTGGGTGATCAACAAATTGAAACTAATGCGGGTGATGCTATCTGTATACACCCGGGGATTGCCCACAAGATTCGCAATACGGGTAAAGATGCCTTACGCATCCTTTGTTGTTGTGCCCCGGCCTATCAACACAGCGATACCGAATTACTGGAGTAAGACAGCGTCGCCAGGAACCTTACGCATGATCACAACCGTAGGGTCAATATATTCAGTTAACAACTGAAATCGTTTTGCCAGCCAGGAAAAAGTCGCCACAGAAAAAAAACAGATGTGAGTAGGATCATTTTTATAATACCACTCAGCAAAACTCTGCTGCTCATCATACAGGCTGGTCATAATAGCCAGCACGCCACCTGTTTGCAACAGGCCTAATAGACGTCGCCACTCCAGACATGGATCGGCAAAATGTTCGATGGCCTCGGTACAGGTGATAAAATCATATTGCTGCTGTAATACTGCAGTATCATTTGCATAAAATGGGTCATACAGGGACATTGAGAAACCCTGGGCCTGTAACATCAACGATAATGTTGGACCTGGCCCACAACCAAAGTCCAGCCCCTTCTGCCCCGATGTTAATTGGCTCAGCAAGGGTGTTAATAAACGCTGAAGGAATTGCCGATAACCCGGGTCATCAGGAGAATTGTCATGGGCATCATAGCGCTGACGTTCCTGTTCAGCATTTAAATGATAGTCCGTCGGCACAAAAATTAATGCGCAAGCAGTACACCTGAGAAAGTGTCGCTGCCTGTCCGCATAAAAATGGTCAATTTGCTGAGATGCGCATAGCGGACAAATGTTCGCTCCGGTCATTTACCCATCATTCGACATAGATAATAATTTTACGGGACACGACTGCTGGCTTATGTGGCATATGATTGTGATCCCCTAACAGCAGCTGTAAGGTATGTTTCCCAGGTGCCAGCTCTATCGTAGTTTCGGTCTGACCATTACCAAAATGCATATGCTGCGCATCTTTTGGTACCGCGTCATGAAGGTTACTATCTTTTACATCAATCAGGAGATGATGATGACCAGTATCGGACACAGCCGCACCTGCTGGGGCTACCCCCATACCAGACAAACCGAACTTCACCTTGACCGGGCTCGATACCACCTCACCATGGGCCGGAGTGATAAAATAGGCCGCCGAACCCAGTTTTGATGGTGTCTGTGCCGCATAAATCGCTGCCACGTTGAGACATAAGAAAATCGATAATACCCCTGAAATTAATACGTTTTTATTCATAGTGCTCACCTATAACTGTTATAAAAATAATCTGCAACGGCGTTTCCTGTCAGCAGGCAGGCCATTACGTTCAATCAAAGACAGAAAATAATAACTAAACTTTTCTGACCCTCCATAGACAGTTATAGTACGCCAAACGAACGTATTGGAGAACAACACATATGCCAACATTTGATATCGTTTCCGAAATTGAACTGCATGAAGTCGCCAATGCCGTGGATCAGGCCAACCGGGAAGTTGGAACCCGTTTTGATTTTAAGGGCACAGATTCACGCTATGAGCATAATGAAAACACCATTACGCTCCATACTCAGTCTGACTTTCAGATTCAACAGATGCGTGATGTATTGATGAACAAGCTGGTCAAACGAGGCATCGATACCTCCTGTCTAAAATCAGATAAGATTGAAGCCGCTGGCAAGCAGGTACACCAGACCATCACCCTGCAACAGGGCATCGATACCGATATGGCCAAAAAGATTACGCGCCTGATTAAGGACAGTAAAGTCAAGGTCCAGCCCTCCATCCAGGGGGAAAAGGTCCGCGTCAGTGGCAAAAAACGCGATGACCTGCAACAGACCATCAGCCTGCTGCGCGATGCCGAACTGGGCCTGCCTCTGCAATTCGAAAACTTCCGGGACTAGCACCTGAGCTGCCAATAACAGCCATGTTCCGTTATAATCACCGGCTATATTTAACCGATCAAAACCAGGATTGATAAAAGGAAATACCTGATGACATTAAAAGCAACATTCTCAACCAGCAAAGGCCCAATCAACATCGAATTATTTGCCGACCAGACCCCTGTGACAGTCGCGAATTTCGTCAATCTTGCCAAACGTGGCTTCTACAATGGCCTGAATTTTCATCGAGTTATACCTGATTTTATGATCCAGGGTGGTTGTCCAAGCGGTACCGGCACAGGTGGTCCAGGCTATCGTTTCGATGATGAATGCCGCCCTGACCTACCCCATGATAAACCGGGTAAATTATCAATGGCCAATGCTGGCCCAGGCACGAATGGCAGCCAGTTTTTTATTACCCATGTTGCTACACCTTGGCTAGATGGTAAACATACGGTCTTTGGCGCAGTAATCAGCGATGAAGACCAGACCATCGTCAATGCAATTGCTCAGGGTGACACCATTGAGTCCATCACGATAACGGGTGATGACTCAGCTTTAATGGATCAGATGGCAGATAAGATTGCTGAATGGAACAAAGTCCTGGGCGACTAAATGAAAAGGCCACCGGTGTTTGATGCCGGTGGCCCGTCTTAGCTCAAGACTCATTAAACCAGTAACACAGATTAATTACGCGGCAACAGCCTGCTCAACTCGATTACGGCCATTTTCCTTTGCCCGGTAGAGCGCCTGATCTGCCCGTTTAACCAGCACATCGGCACTATCCGTGTTGAGTATCTGGGTCATACCAATTGAGATAGTTACGCGCCCATAGGCCTCCTGGGTCTTGCTGTCTCTTAGTACCCCGGACGCGATCGCCTTACGTATATCCTCGGCAACCGCCAATCCGCCATTCATATCGGTATCCTTGACGATAACGGCAAACTCCTCACCACCGTAACGTGCAATCATATCCTTACCCTTAACACTTTGCTTGGCCGCCATAGCAACAAACTTTAGTACCCGGTCACCGACCAGATGACCATGAGTGTCATTTACGGCCTTGAAATGGTCA
>CAZYTT010000054.1:0-12646 GCA_964650235.1 uncultured Gammaproteobacteria bacterium
TACCCGGTCACCGACCAGATGACCATGAGTGTCATTTACGGCCTTGAAATGGTCAACATCCATTAACAGCAAGATAAAGTGATTTCCTTCCTGTTGAAAATCTTTTATTGCCTGGGCCAGTGCCTCATCAAAGGCATTGCGATTCGCAACGCCGGTCAGTCCATCGGTCAACGAGGCCTGCTTCGCCCGCACCAGCTCTTTTCTTAACACCTCCATCTCAACATTCATGTCAGTAAGCTGTTGCTGTAGCTGACGTTGTGTGTTTTCGGTTTCGCGCGTATCGGATATTACCCGCTTCACCTCGGCGGACAGAACCTCTGGTGATTTCTCAACAGCCAGGGTCTCGGCAAAATGCTTCAGACTTTCAGAATAATCCTCAATGTGTGTTCCTGATCGGGTAAAATTGCCCTGAATATTGGACACCAGTTCAGACAGATCTTTTCGCAATTGATCCAGTGATTCATTGTCCTGCATATAGAACTTTTTATAGAGCTCAACCAGACTATCCTGGTCGGGAACCGGTGTACTCTTTAGCAGCTCATCCAGGGATTGATTCATTGCATAGTCTTTACCTGAGGCATAATCGTACCCCAGCCGATAATTATAGGGTGACACGGGGATTTGATGCTGACTCAAAAAGCCAATGGTTGACCTGAGGTATTCCCCTGCTTTTTCCAGATTATCATCATATATATCGCTACTCATAATACCCTCAAAATTATAGATAAAACTATCGATACTTAACGCCACAATTATTCATGGGAATAGTCTTAATACTTGACAGATATCGTTGGATAAAGAAAAGACTTAAATCATATATCAATAAATTGAAATTTATTTTTTTTAGCGTGAGATAAGTTATTGATATGAAAACCAAGCTTAAAATCAGCTTAAACTCAGCCATGAAAAACCATAACCGTGATTAGTTCGCCAACCACCTCGATAAATGATCTAGACTGGCCAGATAAACTTCCCGGCACCAACAAAACTGAGAAATTTCCATAACAGATAATGAACACTCCTGTGTAACAGGAACGTCATTAAACATTAATCTGAATTTAACGATAAGGGAGTACGTTAATTACTCCAGTATCAATAAGGAAATTATATGAATCTATATATCCATGAATGGCCCGATAACAGCGCCACAGTGATGTTTGATAATGACGTTAACAGGATGGACTTTAACAACATTAATCAGGCTATTGAGGCATGCTCAAAATATATTAATGATTTTAGCCATATCTTAATCCAGCAACACACCACACGGAACCCCGCCAGTCCAGGGCCCTGCTGATCGACTTTTGCAGTACCCGGCACCGCCCCAATTAAACATTACGCTAACCGATCATCAGCCACATGATATTGCGGGTCTTCCATAACATTGACCTCAATCAGGTTGCCAGCCTTCTCCAGCAGGTCGCGACACTCCGGACTCAGGTGTCGTATATGCAAGGTCTTGCCTGCATTGAGATAACGTTCAGCCAGGGTATCAATGGCTTCCAAGCCTGAGTGATCGTAGACCCTGGAATGCTGAAACTCCAGGATGACATCATCCGGGTCTTCATAGGGCGTAAACAATTCCTGAAAATTCCTGACTGAGCCAAAAAATAGCGGACCATGTAATTCATAGACCTTCCAGCCATGTTCATCTTTACCAGTCTTGATCTCAATATGTTTGGCATGCTGCCAGGCAAACACCAACGCTGAAACAATGACACCAACGATGACTGCAATGGCAAGATCAGTTAATACAGTGACAACGGCTACTAGTATGCCGACAAAGGCATCGGCCGGTGGAATCTTGCCCAGCAAACGAAAACTGGCCCATTCAAAAGTACCCAGGACTACGATAAACATCACACCAACCAGTGCGGCCAATGGAATCATCTCAATTAACTCCGAGGCAAACAGGATAAAGATCATCAGGAACAGGGCGGCCGAGATACCCGATAAACGTCCACGGCCACCAGCATTCACATTGATCATGCTCTGACCAATCATGGCGCAGCCGCCCATACCACCGAAAAACCCGGTAACAATATTAGCTGTACCCTGACCCACACACTCACGGTTCCCTCGCCCCCGCGTCTCAGTCAGCTCATCAATCAGCGTCAAGGTCAGCAATGATTCAATCAGGCCGACAGCAGCCAGAATCACGGCATAGGGAAAAATAATCTTTAATGTCTCTAGGTTTAACGGCACTGAAGGGATACTAAATTCGGGCAGACCACCGGCAATCGATGCCATATCACCCACTGTCCGGGTATCCAGACCCAGACCAATAACAATAGCCGATATAACAATAATAGCAGCCAGTGCGGCAGGGATGACCTTTGTCAGACGCGGCAGAAAATGGATAATCACCATGGTTAATACAACCAGCCCCAACATCAGACCTAATTGTGAACCGGCCATCCACTCCAGCTCACCATCAACACCGGGTAATTTAAAGTTCTGTAACTGTGATAGAAAAATAACAATGGCCAGTCCATTCACAAACCCCAACATCACCGGATAAGGTACCAGTCGAATAAATTTTCCGAGTCGCAACACGCCGGCAAGGATCTGAATAATACCCATCAGGACTACCGTTGCAAACAGATACTGCACACCATGCTCAGCAACCAGTGCAACCATAACGACGGCCAGGGCACCCGTGGCACCTGAAATCATACCGGGACGACCACCAATAGCTGCGGTAATAAAACCTACCATCGCTGCAGCATAGAGACCTACCAGGGGATGGACACCAGCAACAAAGGCAAAGGCCACCGCTTCCGGGACTAACGCCAGGGCCACAGTCAATCCGGATAACAGGTCATTACGAATATTGGCAGAAGTATAATAAGCAAGGGTAAACATGTTTTCTCTCTACTGGTCGAGGTGACCGGTTTAAAACGAAAAAACCCGTACCCGAAATCTCGGGTACGGGTGATATTGAAGTAAGTAGCAATTATTCCTGATGATAGGAAAGAACGCGCTCTACCTCATTTTTAGATCCCAGGATGACAGGCACACGTTGATGCAGCCCGGTCGGTTTGATCTCAAGAATACGTTCACGACCGGTTGAGCTTAGACCACCGGCCTGCTCAACAATCATAGACATTGGATTAGCTTCATAAAGCAGACGCAATTTACCGGCCTTGGCTGGATCCTTTGTGTCTTTTGGATACATAAAGATACCACCGCGAGTCAGGATACGATGTACCTCTGCCACCATGGATGCTACCCAACGCATATTAAAATTCTTTTCACGGGCACCACCCTCAGTACCGGCCAGACACTCATCAACATAGCGTTTTACCGGCTCTTCCCAGAAACGTGAATTAGAGGCATTAATGGCAAATTCTGAGGTATCCTCAGGAATCTGCATATTCGGATGGGTCAGGATAAATTCACCGACATTCTGATCTAGGGTAAAACCATTGACCCCCTGACCAGTTGTAATCACCATCATTGTTGATGGGCCATACAGGGCATAGCCACCACAGACCTGCTCTGTACCTGGCTGCAGAAAATCTTCAGCCTTGGCATCAGTGACACCCTCAGGCGCGCGCATGATTGAAAAGATGGTGCCTACGGAGATATTGACATCGATATTCGATGAACCATCGAGCGGATCGAAGACCAGCAGATATTTACCGCGTGGGTATTCAGCCGGAATCGGAGAGACCTCATCCATTTCCTCTGATGCCATGCCGGCCAGGTGACCACCCCAGTTCGTGGCATCCATAACCATCTCATTAGAGATGATATCAAGTTTCTTTTGGGTCTCACCCTGGACGTTTTCAGAACCGGCCGTACCAAGCACACCAATCAAATCACCCTGATTAACAGCATTAGAGATGTTCTTGCATGCCGTACAGACATCATTCAGCAGCGCCGTGAAATCACCTGTCGCCTTGTTATGTTTGCGTTGTTCTTCAATAATAAATTGGGTAATCGTCTTGCCTATTTTCATCGTCGTTTTTCCTGCGTAGGTCGATCCCGCCTACGAGCAACGCCAGCGGCCAATCGAAATGAATGTAAGATTTAGTAGAGCGGTCTCAGGACTTTCACTTATGGTTGTGATTTCATCCCTGCACCGTATTGTCGAGCCATTATCCTTGTTTTCAATCATAAAATCAAAGTGGAACACACCTGACCCTGAGATAATCAGCCGGCAAAACAATGAATTCCACTTAGGCAACGAGTATACTTCCACCCATGCTAACCCATCCACAAATTGACCCTGTTGCCATTCACCTTGGTCCCCTCCAGATCCATTGGTACGGGATTATGTATCTAATAGGTTTTTCTGCGGCCTGGTGGCTAGGGAAACATCGCGCCAGCCAGCGTGATGACTGGACTGCCGAACAGATAGGTGACCTGATCTTTTATGGTGCCCTAGGCGTTATCCTGGGCGGCCGGCTGGGGTATATCCTGTTTTACGACTTACCGGCCTATCTGGATGCCCCATTGAACATCTTCAAGATCTGGCAAGGCGGGATGTCGTTTCATGGCGGCCTGATAGGTGTCATCACCGCCCTCTGGCTCTTTGCCTTAAAGACTGACAAACGATTTTTCCAGGTTACTGATTTTGTTGCACCCTTAGTACCTATTGGTCTGGGAGCGGGCCGTATCGGCAATTTCATCAATGGTGAACTATGGGGCCGGGTTTCCGATGTACCCTGGGCCATGGTTTTCGCCGATCCGCGGGCGGGTAGCATTGCACGTCATCCATCCCAGCTCTATGAGGCCCTGCTCGAAGGCCTGCTACTCTTTGTTATCCTATGGGTATATTCGCGTCGCCCCCGGCCGCTAATGGCTACTTCTGGCCTATTTCTGATCTGTTATGGCCTGTTTCGATTTATTGTTGAATTTGCCCGAATGCCGGATGCCCAGTTAGGACTCATCATCCTGGACCGTTTCTCCATGGGGCAGTTATTATCTTTTCCGATGATCATACTGGGCCTGATATTGATCATCAGGGCTTATTCTCTTAATAATCAATCACAAAGCTCTCAATAAATGGAACGGCTATGCAACAGTATCTTGACCTGATCCACCACGTTTACGACAACGGCACTCACAAAGAAGACCGTACCGGCACCGGTACCGTGAGCGTGTTTGGCCATCAGATGCGTTTTAATCTGTCTGAAGGCTTTCCATTGGTCACGACCAAGAAATTGCACCTGAAGAGCATCATCCACGAACTGTTATGGTTTATATCCGGTGAAACCAATATTCGCTACCTGAAACAGAACGGGGTCTCAATCTGGGATGAATGGGCTGACGAGAATGGGGATCTGGGCCATGTCTATGGTTATCAGTGGCGCAGCTGGCCAACCCCCGACGGGCGTCATATTGATCAGATCAGTCAGGTCATCGAGCAGATCAAAAACAATCCCGATTCGCGCCGCCTGATCGTCAGTGCCTGGAATGTCGGCGAGATAGCGTCTATGGCCCTGCCACCCTGCCATGCCTTTTTTCAGTTTTATGTCGCCAATGGCAAACTATCCTGCCAGCTCTACCAGCGCAGCGCCGACATCTTTCTCGGCGTGCCATTTAATATCGCCTCCTATGCCCTGTTGACCATGATGATGGCCCAGGTCTGCGGCCTGCAGGTCGGTGAATTTGTCCACACCCTCGGTGATGCGCACCTCTACTCAAATCATCTGGAACAGGCCGAGTTACAATTATCTCGCTCACCCTATTCGTCACCAAAGATGATCCTGAATCCAGATGTAGATTCTATCTTTGCCTTCAGCTTTGAAGACTTTCAATTGCACGATTATCAATGCCACCCCCATATCAAGGCAGCAGTCGCTGTCTAGACCGGGACGTTTGACGGAGAACGCGATGATTTCGATTATCTCAGCCATGGCCCGTAATCGCGTCATCGGGATTAATAACACCCTGCCATGGCATTTGCCGGCTGACTTTCAACACTTTAAACAGGTCACAATGGGCAAACCCATTATTATGGGGCGACTTACTTATGAATCGATTGGCAAACCACTACCCGGGCGAACCAATATCATCGTCACCAACAATAGAGATTACCAACCTGAAAATGCCAATGACAGCTGTATCATTTGTCACACACTGGAACAGGCCCTGAGTGCCAGTCCAGCCGAAGAGGTCATGGTGATAGGAGGGGCATCATTTTATGCCCAGGCCCTACCCTATGCCCAACGCCTCTACCTGACCCTTATCGATGAGGCCTTTGATGGGGATGCCTGGTTTCCTGATATCAATCCAGCTGAATGGCAGGAAATAGAACATAGACAGGGAGTCGTCGACGACAAAAATCGCTTTGCCCATGACTTTATAACCCTCGAACGAAAAAAGCTCGTCAGTTAACACACTGGCAATTTACACGCTTACCATGACTACTGAAATCATACCTGACAATTCCGGCAACCAGGCCAGTACCGCCAAACTCATCTATATCTTATATCTGATCGCTATTGTTTTTGGTTTGACAGGAATAATAGGTGTGATCGTGGCCTATATATATCGTGGCGATGGCCCTGACTGGTTACAGAGCCACTACCAATTCCAGATTAGGACATTCTGGATAGGTGGACTCTATCTCACCATTGGTCTGATACTGACACTCATTCTGGTTGGCTATCTGATACTTTTCTGCTGGGTTATCTGGTTAATAATTCGCTGTATAAAAGGCTTGAAGGCCCTGGACACCAGGCGACCACACCCAAACCCAACAGGATGGATGATTTGAACCACTCATCCCCCAGATTTCTTTATTAGGCACTGTATTGCCTGAATTAACCAGTACCCAACTATATAGTAACCAAGAGATTATAAAGATGACCAGGATCATAGAGGAACAATTAAAGCATTGTAAAAAATGTAACAGGACAACCAAGCACCTGAGAAACAATTCTAAATCAAGTGGGTTTATGTTGCTGATACACGTCATATTGACCATTGCCACGGCGGGGATCTGGCTACTCCTGATTGTCTTATGGAAATTACTGAATACAAAAATTGGCGGATGGAAATGCAGTGAATGTGTCAAATGAACTGACACATATACGCTGGGCAAAAAAGAGGACACGCCAAGCATCACTATCGGCAACAAATTAACGCTAACCGGCATAAAGCAAATCTATAAACATCGAGAGGATTATTAATGCTTATCTTCCGTCAACTCTTCGACCCACAATCCTGGACCTACACCTATCTGTTAGCTGATAGCACAGCCGGCAAGGCTATCCTGATTGATCCTGTTTTTGAACAGGCGGCACGCGACGCAGCACAAATTCGTGAGCTGGGACTTACACTGGTCGCTACTATCGACACCCACATGCATGCAGATCATGTTACCGGTGCCTGGTTAATGCAGAATCGTCTGGGTAGCAAGATTGCGATTTCTGCCGCCAGTGGTGTTGATGGAGCTGATATCCACCTGAAGGAGGGTAACCGCATCAGCTTTGGTGCTCGCTATGTAACCGCCCGCCCAACCCCGGGTCATACCAATGGCTGTATGTCCTTTGTGCTGGACGACGAAAGCCTGGCCTTCACTGGTGATGCACTGTTGATCCGTGGTTGCGGACGTACCGATTTCCAGCAGGGCAATGCCCACCAGCTCTACCAATCGATCAATACCTGTATCTTCACGTTGCCAGACAACTGCCTACTCTACCCCGGCCATGACTATCGCGGTCTAATGGTGACAAGCGTCGCTGAAGAAAAGAAACACAACCCACGTCTGGGTGGCAATATCTCCGAGAATGACTTTGCCGGTTACATGGAAAACCTGGGCCTTCCTCACCCTCGGCAGATCGACGCCGCGCTCCCGGCCAATCAGGTCTGCGGTCGTCCTGCTGACTCGACCCGACTGACCGATGAACCTGACTGGGCACCATTAAACTTCACCTTTGCAGGATTCTGGGAGATCGAGCCTGAATGGGTTGAAGAACATGGCCTTGAGGTTCAGCTTATCGATGTTCGTGATGAGAATGAATACCATGGTCAGCTTGGCCACATTGAAGGTGCTCGATTATTACCTCTGGCTGAACTGGCCCAACGGGCAGATGAGCTCGATAAAGACAGCCCTATTATCACTATTTGTCGATCAGGGGCCCGCTCTGCCCAGGCAGTAAACATCCTTAAAAAGTCGGGTTTTGAGAAAGTTGCCAATATGGCTGGCGGCATGTTGCGGTGGCGAATCCAGCATCTTCCTGCGCAGGAGGCCGTCGATTAATTCCAGTCCTGATTTTTTTCGGTACCAGACAGCTATTATCAAAATAGCCTTTTGCTGGCTGCCTCCAAGTGAAATAATAGTGGTATCGGTTTTACCTAATTTAACCCACTGAGTAACTTTACTGGGAGGAGGAAACCAAGGTGAAGAACAGGATCTATCGTTCAACGGCCAACCGCTTACCAACAGTTGGCAACAGCCTCTCTAATGCAGGTCAGAATCCTGGCCAGCTGACATGATCAAACTAACGATCAACGGCAGATCAGTGGAGCTGGAACAGGGCTCGACATTGCTTGATGCCGCCAGAGTGGCTGGCGTCCATATCCCGACCCTGTGTTACTACCCTCGTCTCCCGTCACATGCGGTATGTCGGATGTGTCTGGTCAATATCGAAGGGCAGGACGACCCACAACCTGCCTGTGTCACCCCTGCCAGGGATGGCAATAGCATCATCACTGATAGCGAAGAGCTTCTGGCATTTCGTCAGACTAATATAGAATGGCTACTGGCCCGCCACCCCAATGACTGCATGGGCTGCGAGGCCAATGGTAATTGTCAGCTACAGTGCCTGGTTAGCGAGAATCAATGGTCAGAATCATCAGCATATATCCCCCGTGAATCAACCGAGCACCCTGAACATCAACTCACCGATCACACCTCGCCGAGCATCTGGCGCGACCTGTCAAAATGCATAGAATGTGGTCTATGTGTAGAGACCTGTGGTGATACTGGCCAACAACAACACATCATCGGCTTTGCCGAACGCGGTGGCAACCGCCTGCCTGTTACCGTCTTTGATCGATCACTGGCGGACACCCCATGCATCTCCTGTGGTCAATGTACCCTTGTCTGCCCAGTGGGGGCGCTAATCGAGGCACCCCATTGGCATGATGTCCTGCGTATCCTTGATGCTCGCCGTCATATTACTGCTGTACAGGTGGCACCAGCAACTCGTATTGCCATCAGTGAAGAATTCGGTATGAAACCGGGAACGGTAAGTACCGGGCGACTGATAAATGCCCTGAGACAACTGGGCTTCGACTATGTCTTTGATACCAACTTTGCCGCCGATCTGACCATCATGGAAGAAGGGACAGAATTACTCGAACGGTTGAAAAATCAGAACCAGCACCTGCCGCTGTTTACCTCCTGTTGTCCCGGCTGGGTCAACTGGGTGGAACTGAACCGACCCGATCTATTACCGCACCTGAGTACGACTAAATCACCGCAGCAAATGCACGGCGCGCTGACAAAACGTGGCAGCTTTGCCCATTCACTGGGCGCTGAATATGCCGAGGGCAGACTGGAACCCTTTGTCGTCAGCGTAATGCCCTGCACCGCCAAGAAAGATGAGTCTGCCCGGCCAGGTGTATCCGGTGATGTTGACCGTGTGCTGACAACCCGCGAACTGGCACGCATGATTAAGGCGCGTGGGATAGCCTTTAATGCCCTCCCGGAAACGGATGAGTTTGATAATCCGCTGGGCGAGAGCACCGGCGCTGCCCAGATCTTTGGTGCCTCCGGCGGTGTCATGGAGGCCGTTGTCCGAACAGCCGCACACCTTATAGGCGATGAGCATTCACTCCCACTGGACTGGCATGATCTACGTGGCGTTAACACCGGGGTAAAGAGCGCTGCCATTCCTAGCATCGGCAAAGTCGCTATTTGCAATGGCATAGCTGCTGCGCAAAACCTGCTGGAGACGGAGGCATGGCGAGAAGAATTTATTGCCATCGAGGTTATGGCCTGTGTAGGCGGTTGCCTGGGTGGTGGTGGCGAACCAAAATCAATGGACCCGCGCGTCCTGGAAAAAAGAGCGCAGGCCATATATGCCATCGATAAAGCAACAGCTCGCCGCCGATCCTATGAAAATGAGGATGTCCAGAGACTCTATGCGACAGAATTGCAACACCCAAACTCAGCAGCGGCGCATAAATTATTGCATACCAGTTATGCCGCACGTCACTCAAAACGTCTGTTATTGATGCGTTTTCTTGACAGTGTCGACCGACGTGATACCAAGACGATAGCGGAGCTGTTTCATCCCCAGGCATTATGGTCTACTGCCTCTCCCTTTGGTGACATACAGGGGCTATCAAATATCCAGTCTTTCATTAGTACCCAGCTACCGCCACGCCAGTTAGGCCCTGCCTTTAAAAGACACCGTATGGCATCGGCAGCTGGAGTAGATGACCTCACTGTCATCACCCCCAGTGGTGAACTCTGCCGCTTTACCATGACAACGGCAACACTACATCATGATAAGCGTAGCAGGGAAGTTATCAAGAATTTAGTTAGAACAGTGCTTTGACTATTTGGCCAACAGATATCTATAACTACAGCATGCCCTTATCATAGTCCGCATCATCTTTACAAAAACGGTCAACCAACAGAACCTGAACAAAAAATTCAAAGGCAGTCGCGTAATTTCTCCGGGTAAATTCAAACTGGCAGAGTGACTTTTATTGCGGCATCAGCATTAGTTATTAACGCTATTTAATAACCACAAAACTAGTGATTATCACGAATAAAATAATGAATACTAAACCAATTGTTTGTATCAGACCACAACATCTTCGGCTTCCAACCCGCTCGTTGAGCTAACTGTTGAAACTCATCCGGCGTATATTTATAGGAATTTTCAGTATGGATAGTTTCTCCATCTTCGAATAAAAAAGTTTCTCCGTTAACCATGACAGGCTGCTCCGTCTGACTGACCAGATGCATCTCCATGCGACCAGCCTCAATATTATATTCAGCCTTGTGAGCGAAGTTATTCAGGTTGAGCTGAGCGTTTAATTCATTCTTCATCCGCAATAGAAGGTTGCGATTGAATTCCGCGGTATATCCCTCAGCATCATTATAGGCAGCATTAAGTATCTGCGGAGATTTCTTGCAGTCAACACCAATCAATAATCCAGCATTATCACCACCCAGGCTAGCCAGTTGTTTAAGTAGCTGTACTGATTGGGCAGGCGTACAGTTACCTATAGTCGAACCTGGGAAATAAAATACCCGCCGCTGATCTTTGTCATGGCTAACAGGCAAGGTTGGCATAGCCATATAGTCAGCGCAGATTGGCAACATACGCTGTTCAGGAAACATTTGCTTGAGACGTCGGGTACTCTGCTCCAGATGAGATTCACAGATATCGATCGGTACGTAGACGGCCTCGTCGTTCATATGGTGGAGTAACAACGGTGTCTTGATGGCACTTCCGCTGCCCAACTCAATGACGACACTATCGGAACCCATCGCTGTGACCATACGCTCGCCATAGTGTTCTAACAGTTGCTTTTCAGTTCGGGTAGGATAATATTCTTCCGTTGTACAGATCAGATCGAACAGCTGTGAACCACGGGTATCATAAAAATATTTGGGTGGTATAGCCCGCGGCCTTTGTCTCAAACCGGAGAGCACATCCGTTAAAAATTCATCTTCATCCACCTGATACCGTTGTACTCGCGCCGGGTTTTGCATTAGCCATCCTCTGCCAGTCGAAGACCGGAAAATTGCCAGCGATCCGCCGGCCTGAAAAAATTGCGGTAACTGGCGCGAATATGATCCTGTGCAGTGACACAACATCCACCCCTTAACACCATCTGTCCACTCATAAATTTGCCATTGTATTCACCCAGCGTACCCGTCAATGGTTTAAAGCCCGGATAGGGTTGATAGGAACTCTGCGTCCACTCCCACAGGTCACCATACATCTGGCTCAACCCTGAGTGTATAGCTGACTTCGGTACGTAACTACCGTTATCAAGAAAATTTCCCCTGATCGGTTGATGACTCGCCGCGTGCTCCCACTCTGCCTCGGTTGGCAGACGCTTCCCGGCCCAGCGAGCAAAGGCATCGGCCTCATAAAAACTAAGGTGAGCGACTGGTTCATTCAGAGGTAGTGGATGCTGACCCGTTAGATCAAACAGAAACCACTGGTCATCTTCACAACGCCAGTACAGGGGAGCCTGCCAGGCATTCGTGTTAATAAAATTCCAGCCATCTGACAACCAAAGTTCGACCCGCTGATACCCCCGGTCTTGTATAAATTCGAGATACTCGGCATTGGTAACCAGGCGCGAAGCCAGTCGAAAATCCGGTATCAGCGTCTGATGACGTGGACCTTCATTATCATAGGCAAACCCTTCACCCTGATAACCTGTCTCGATGACGCCCCCACTGAAGTTAAACCACGACAGAGGCTCAATGACAGACTCATCTAAGCCGTCCCGGGATTCTGTATAAGCGGGTTGTAACGGGTTGATTGAAAAGTTGTAACGAATATCCATTAATAGCAATTCCTGATGCTGTATCTCATGCTCCAGCCCCAGGCGGGCACGTTGAGTTATAGCATCACTATGTTGTGATGGCGGATTAGTTAGCAGTGTATGCATCATCTCGTCCACATAATGGCGATAGGTATAGACCTGC
>CAZYTT010000055.1:0-9018 GCA_964650235.1 uncultured Gammaproteobacteria bacterium
CCAGCGACTACAACTAATACCGCCAGCCCAGAGGTCAACCCACAACAATCCGAACAAGATGAAATCGCCGGGAAACTGGCCAGCGACGAGGCCCTGTGGACAGCACTGGGGCTGTTCGGCGTGGGACTGTTATTAGCATTCACCCCCTGCGTTTTTCCAATGATCCCCATCCTGTCCAGCATTATTGTCGGCGAAGGTAAGACGGTCACCACCCGTCGCGCCTTCAGTCTATCGCTGATTTATGTATTAGCCATGGCCCTCACCTATACCATGGCCGGCATCTTTGCCGGACTGTTCGGTCAGAATCTACAGGCTCTGTTCCAGAGTCCCTGGAGCATCATTCCATTTAGCCTGTTATTTGTCGTCCTGGCACTGTCGATGTTTGGCTTTTATGAATTGCAATTACCGTCAAGCTGGCAAACACGACTCAACGCTATCAGCAACCAGCAAAAACGCGGCAAGTATTTCGGCGCCGCTATCATGGGCGTGCTATCAGCACTGATCGTCGGGCCCTGTGTTGCAGCCCCGCTCGCCGGGGTACTGATCTATATTGGTCTCAGTGGTGATGCCCTGATCGGCGGGCTTTCCCTGTTTATGATGAGCCTGGGTATGGGCCTGCCCCTGCTGGTCATTGGCACCTCGGCCGGTCGCCTGATGCCCCGTGTCGGCCCATGGATGAATACAATAAAGGCGATCTTTGGTGTCATGCTGCTCGGTATGGCCATCTGGATGCTGGAACGTATTGTACCTGGATCCGTCAGCCTGTTTTTGTGGGCGCTGCTGTTGATTAGTTCTGCCATCTACATGGGAGCCCTGACACGAATAGAGGCTGCTGCCAGTGGCTGGGAAAAATTATGGCAGGCGCTGGGGCTGGTATTTTTGATCTATGGTGCGATCCTGATTATCGGTGCCGCCAGTGGCGGCGATGACATCCTACAACCGCTGAAGGGCCTGCATACGTCATCATCGACCGATAATACTCACCTGCAATTTAAACGGGTTAAGGGTCTGCCTCAGTTGCAGCGTGAAATTGCAGCTGCCACACAACGCGGTCAACCCGCTATGCTGGATTTTTATGCCGACTGGTGTGTGGATTGTAAAAAACTGGAAAAGACCACCTTTGCTGACCCGGATATAATTGCTGGCCTGGCGGGCTTCCAGCTGATTCAGGCCGATGTCACCGCCAATGACGCTAAGGACCAAGCCCTGATGAAACACTTTGGATTGTTCGGTCCACCTGCCATACTCTTTTTCAACAATGGTCAGGAAATCAGCCATCGCCGCCTGATTGGTTTTCTCGATAAAGATGATTTTATCAGCCATATTAAGCAGACTTTTCCGTGAGGACATTCACCCATGGCCAATAAACAGAGCAATAGCCTGATCATCGCCCTAGTGATTATCGGTGCCGCAACTATCGGCTATAACACCTGGTATAAGAACCAGCTGGCTCGAGATACTGCGATGCCCGCAGAGGTAGAAGAGACCACAATAGCCAATAGTAATATTGGCAGACAACGGCCCAACTTCACACTTAAGGATATGATCGGTGTACCACGCGAGCTCAATGAATGGGATGGCAAGATCATTGTGCTTAATTTCTGGGCTACCTGGTGCCGCCCCTGTTTACAGGAAATCCCGATGTTTATTGATATTCAGGAGCAAGTCAGGACGCAAAATGTGCAATTTATCGGTATCGCTGTTGATGACCGCATGACAGTCGAAACCTTTATGGAGCGTACCGGGATTGAATTTAACTACCCGGTCCTAGTCGGAAATGACGATGCCATACCCGTTGCTGTCGATTATGGTAATGAAACCGGTATCTTGCCTTACACCGTCATCATTGATGCCGATGGCATCATTCAGTACTACCATTTCGGCTCCATCGAACGCAAAGATATCGAGGCTGAACTACGACGCATTGCCAATAAAATGGCTTCATTGCGACGAACTGTATCAAACGTCGCTTAAATACCAGTTCGTTGCTGGACAGCACCCAATAAAACAGGCATTATCGCGTGACCAGCAAGTTAAACGGCTGGTAACGAGTTTTTAATGGTATTTTCGCTAATTTTATCGGCACAATTACAGCTATGGCGTCTATTCTTATAGTAAATGGTCCCAATCTGAATCTGCTCGGCAAGCGGGAACCGGGGCACTATGGCCACGATACCCTTGAGGGTATTAACCAGACTCTGAGCACACAGGCCCGTTCACTGGGCGTAAAGCTAGAGAGCTTTCAAAGTAACGCCGAGCACGAACTTATCGAGCGAATCCACACTGCAGCAACGACTGGTATTGATTTCATTATTATCAATCCTGCTGCATACACCCATAGCAGTGTTGCTTTACGTGATGCACTCGCTGCCGTGGCAATACCTTTTGTAGAAGTGCATCTTTCCAATATCTATGCCCGCGAGGAATTTCGCCATCACTCCTATTTCTCCGATCTGGCCATCGGTGTAATCTCCGGACTGGGATCAACTGGTTACGAACTCGCACTGCAGGCCGCTGTGAAACAGCTAAAACAACCTAAATAACAGGGTAGAACAGCAAATGGACATTCGTAAAATAAAAAAATTGATCGAGATGCTTGAAGAATCAGATCTCGCCGAGATCGAGATCAAGGAAGGCGAAGAATCACTTCGTATCAGCCGCAGTGGTCAGCTGGCCGCTATGCCAACCTACGCCGCTCCGCCACCGCCCATGTCGGCACCAGCCCAGGTAGCAGCAACGACAGAGCCAGATGCTGGCTCAGACAATAGCCTGCCCGATGGCCATGTCATTAAATCACCGATGGTGGGTACTTTTTATCGCGCCTCTTCTCCCGGCGCTAAACCCTTTGTAGAGGTTGGTCAAACCGTAGGCTCAGGCGACACCTTGTGTATCATCGAGGCAATGAAGATGCTAAATCAGATCGAATCCGACAAGAGCGGTAACATCGTCGCCATCCTGGTAGAAAATGGTCAACCGATCGAATACAACCAGCCACTGTTCGTAATAGGCTAAAACTATGCTAGAAAAAGTTGTCATTGCAAATCGGGGCGAAATTGGTCTGCGAATCCTGCGAGCCTGCCATGAAATCGGTATCAAGACCGTCGCCGTCCATTCAATAGCTGATCGCGATCTTATTCATGTCCGCCTGGCCAATGAATCGGTCTGCATCGGACCGCCATCATCGACCGAGAGCTATCTCAATATACCGGCCCTAATCAGTGCCGCCGAAGTTACCGATGCCACTGCGATTCATCCGGGTTATGGCTTTTTGTCCGAAAACGCCGATTTTGCCGATCGTGTCGAACAATCAGGCTTTACCTTTATTGGCCCCCGCGGAGACACCATACGCCGCATGGGTGACAAAATTGCCGCCATCGAGGCAATGAAGGCCGCCGGTGTCCCCTGTATCCCTGGCTCAGATGGCCCACTCGGCGATGACCCGGAGCGCAACCTGTTGCTAGCGAATAATATTGGTTACCCGGTAATAATCAAGGCCGCTGGTGGTGGCGGCGGACGCGGTATGCGCGTGGTTCATAGTAATGACAGTTTGATCGACTCTATTGCCATGACCCGAGCCGAAGCTGGTGCCGCCTTCAGTAATGATACCGTTTATATGGAAAAATTCCTGGGCAATCCCCGTCACGTAGAAATTCAGGTCCTCGCCGATGAGCATGGCAATGCAATCCATCTCGGTGAACGTGACTGCTCAATGCAACGCCGCCATCAAAAAGTCGTTGAAGAGGCACCTGCGCCTGGCATTACTGCGGAACAGCGTAATCGGATTGGCACCCTGTGTGCCAATGCCTGCCGTGAAATTGGCTACCGTGGTGCCGGGACCTTTGAATTCCTGTACCAGGATGGCGAATTTTATTTTATTGAGATGAACACACGTCTTCAGGTCGAACATCCCGTTACTGAATGGGTCACCGGCATTGACCTGGTTAAAGAACAATTACTCATCGCAGCAGGCGAAAAATTAACGTATAAACAGGAAGATATAAAAATATCAGGACATGCAATTGAGTGCCGAATCAATGCCGAAGACCCGGTCAACTTTACCCCATCGCCGGGGACAGTAAACCATTACCACCCTCCGGGCGGGCCAGGGGTTCGTATCGATTCACACCTGTATAGCGGCTATACCGTACCGCCTTATTATGATTCGATGATCGGCAAGGTCATTACCTATGGGGATGATCGTGACACGGCCATTGCCCGAATGCGTACGGCCTTGACTGAACTCGTAATCGAGGGTATTCGTACGAATATACCGTTACAACTTGATATTATGCATGATGCCGCGTTCCGCCAGGGTGGGGCCAACATCCACTACCTGGAGCAAAAACTGGCAAATGCACGCAAAGGCTAACACCATCTAACCGCTACCCCAGACTGGTAGGACACAAAACTTGGATTCCACTCCAGGTAGCGGTATAGTATCCCCAATGACCACCACGTAATTCCTTATAAAAACAACGGTTTATCAGCTTGGATTAACGGTCGGGATCGATTCACGGGTTTAGTCCTGACTGTTGATTCTGAAATTTTATAAGCTGGCATATTAGGTACTGTCACCATGACCACATTACATAAAACGGCCCTTTATCATGCCCATCTCCAGCAGGCTGCCAAAATTGTTGATTTTGCCGGTTGGGAGATGCCACTCCACTATGGATCACAGATCGCCGAGCACAAGCAGGTGCGTAAAGATGCAGGCATGTTCGATGTCTCTCATATGACCGTCATTGATCTGGAGGGTAGTGGTTGTCGCGATTTTCTGCGCCAGTTACTGGCCAATGATGTCAGTCGTTTAAAACAACCAGGCAAAGCACTCTACTCCTGTATGCTCAATGACAAGGGTGGCATCCTCGATGACCTGATTGTGTTTTACGTGTCCGATAACCAATTTCGTGTCGTCGTTAATGCCGCCACCCGCACCAAGGATATTGCCTGGTTCAACCAGCAGGCCACCGCCTTTGATGTTCAGGTCACTGAACGCAAGGGTGTAGCAATGATTGCTATCCAGGGCCCCAACGCCCGCGACAAGACCCACCAGGTACTGGACGACCACGCGAGTGCAGTAGCCAGTCAACTCGGCCCCTTCTTCGGCGTTTACTGTGAATCCCAACAGGAACCGTTATTTATCTCCCGCACCGGCTACACCGGTGAAGATGGCTATGAAATTATCTTGGCTGCCGATGCCGCTGAGGCCCTGTGGAACAACCTGCTCGAGGCCGGCGTTAAACCGATTGGACTTGGCGCCCGTGATACCCTGCGCCTCGAGGCTGGCATGGCCTTGTACGGGACAGATATGACAGAGGCCACTTCACCATTAATTTCCGGCCTCTCCTGGACTGTTGCCTGGGAACCTACCGAGCGAAACTTTATCGGTAGGTCGGCCTTGGAGAAGCAACGTAATGAGATAAACAAGCCTAGTTTTGTTGGTCTCATCATGGATGGGCGAGGGATGTTGCGCAATCATCAGATACTTCTCGATAGTAATGGTCTTGAAGTAGGGGAGATTACCAGTGGCAGTTTTTCACCCATTATCGGCAAGGCCATTGCCATGGCCCGAGTGCACAGCAATGATGATCAGTACTTTATCGATGTTCGAGGCAATCAGACCCCCTTACGGGTCGTCAAACCACCATTCGTGCGTAACGGTAAGGTCTGTGTTGATTGATAGCTCACCGAGTTACAAACATAGCTTTTTCAACACGACGACAATACCTATGCTTAACAGACCTATGTATAATAGCGACCCATACAAATGGGCCAATAACAACCAATTACGAGGATATGTGCGATGAGTAATATTCCCGCCAATCTGAAATACACAGAATCACATGAATGGATAGAGCTACTGGATGACGGCAATGTCCGCGTAGGTATTACTGATCATGCTCAGGAACTCCTTGGCGATATGGTATTTGTCGAGATCCCGGAGGTCGGCGATGCCTTTGAAGCCGGTGATGAGTGTGCGGTGGTCGAATCAGTCAAGGCCGCATCTGATGTCTATGCCCCGATCAGTGGTAGCGTTGTCGAGATCAATGAAAATCTTGCCAACAGCCCGGACCTGGTCAACAAGGACGCCTATCATGATGGCTGGCTGTTTGTTATCGAGCCGACACAGCCGGAAGAACTGGATGATCTGTTGGATGCCGAGACCTATGGTGCCAAGGCTGCCGAAGACGATCATTAATCCACTCCCTCCCTTTTAGAAGTCGAGCCAGACATGCCCTTCATTCCCCATACTGACACCGATATCAGCACTATGCTGGCTGATATCGGTGTTGAATCCATCGAGTCCCTTTTTGACGAGATCCCACAGGCCCTTAGGGTTAGGCACCTTGATAAAATTCCAGCGGCCTGTACCGAAATGGAGATCAACCGACTGATGTCGGAGCGTGCCCAGCAGGATCAACAGGGCCGTTGCTTCCTCGGTGCCGGTGCCTATGAGCACCATATACCGGCAGCTGTATGGGAAATCGCCACCCGCGGTGAGTTTTATTCGGCCTATACCCCGTATCAGGCCGAGGCCAGCCAGGGCACCCTGCAACTGATCTATGAATTTCAGAGCATGATGACCCAGCTGATGGCTATGGATGTCTCGAATGCCTCCCTATATGACGGTGCCTCAGGGCTGGCCGAGGCTATCCTGATGGCCGTTCGGGCTAACCGAAAGTCAAAATCCCGAACCATACTGGTACCCCAGTCACTCAACCCGGTTTATCGTCAGGTTGCTGAAACTATTGTAAAAAACCAGGATATTAAACTGAAAACTCTGGCCTTCGATACGACCGAAGGACGCATCAATACAATGCAGCTGCCGGAACAACCCAGTGATATCACTGCTATCGTATTACCAATGCCCAATTTCTTTGGCACCCTGGAAGATGTGCATGCCCTGACCGACTGGGCCCATCAGCACGGTGCTCTGGTGATTGCCGTGGTCAACCCGACAGCCATGGCCTTACTGACACCCCCGGGCCAATGGGGTAGTCAAGGTGATCAACAGGGCGCGGATATCGTCTGCGGTGAGGGCCAGCCCCTTGGTATCCCTATGTCATCCGGTGGGCCCTATTTTGGCTTTATGTGCTGCAAGCAGGCCTATGTCCGACAGATGCCGGGGCGTATTGTTGGTCGCACCGTTGACCTTGATGGCAAGCGTGGTTTTTCACTGACGCTCCAGGCCCGGGAACAACATATCCGTCGTTCCAAGGCCACATCGAATATCTGTACTAACCAAGGCCTAATGGTTACTGCAGCGACCATCTATATGGCACTACTGGGTGGCCAGGGACTAGAACAAGTGGCGAAGCATTCACACCAGCAGGCCCGCCTATTACACACTAAACTGACGGCAATCGCCGGCGTTACAGCGGTCTTTAATCAACCATTCTTCCATGAAACCGTGATCCGTTTTGAAAATTCTGATACTGCAGCCATACTGGCCGGCCTAGCCCAGCACGATATCCTGGGTGGTTACAGCCTGAAGGATCATTTCCCCGAACTGGGTGAGGCCCTGTTGGTCTGCGCCACCGAGACGCGCACCGAAACCGATATCGATCACTATGCCCAGAGCCTGCAACAAGTATTGGCTGCCACAAGCGCGTAAACGGATATAGATTGTAATGGCCATAGTGACCCTCCGGAGACAAAACACCCAAACTTGTGGTGATCTCCCTGCCATCGGTTCGACGGCACCGGATTTCACCCTGCTCGACCTGACACTGCAGGCGCGGTCATTATCAGACTTTAAAGACCGGATTAAATTAATCTATGTAGTGCCCAGTCTGGATACCCCGGTCTGTGCCAAAACCACGCGACAACTGGTAGAGCAGCTTAATTCAGCCGCCGCTATAGAGGCCCAGTCCACCCCGGCTGTCATTGTCATATCTGCTGACTTACCCTTTGCCCAGCAACGTTTTAGCAAACAACACAAGCTCAGTAATACGGCCTTTCTGTCCCTCCACCGCGACTCGGCCTTTGGCAGCAATTATGGACTAACCATTGAGGATGGCCCCCTGACCGGACTGGTTACACGCGCACTGTTAGTCCTGGACCAGGAAAATATTGTCCGCCATGCCGAGCTGGTCGCAGAGATCAGCGATGCGCCCGACTTCGATACCGCCCTGGCAAATTTGAACGCGCTGAACTAATTCAACCATGCATGACTCTCTGAGAGATACATATTGTAATGAATACCGATAATTTACTGATCTTTGAAAAATCGCACCCTGGACGACTCAATCGTGCCCAATCGCCAGCTGCCCAGACCAATGATGGCTGCGATGATATCCCGACGGCACTACAGCGCCATCAGACCGCTCACCTTGCCGAGGCCTCAGAGATGCAGGTGGTCAGACACTATACTCGCCTGTCCCAGAAAAATTTCTCGATCGACACCCATTTCTACCCACTCGGTTCATGCACGATGAAATACAACCCCCGGGCCTGTAATCGACTGGCCATGTTACCGGGATTTCTACAACGCCACCCTCTAGCGCCGGTAGAAAATGGTCAGGGCTTTCTCAAGTCGATGTTCGAATTGCAAGAACTGCTTAAGAATGTAACCGGTATGAAAGGGGTCTCATTGACACCCATGGCCGGGGCCCAGGGTGAGTTTGCTGGTGTAGCCATGATTCGCGCCTACCACGAATCTCGTAATGATGACCAACGGACAGAGATACTGGTCCCCGATGCAGCCCATGGCACCAACCCGGCAACCGCCGTTATGTGTGGCTATAAGGTCAGGGAGATCCCGACTGATAATCAAGGGGATGTCGATATCGAGGCCCTGCGTGCTGTCGTTGGGCCCCAGACTGCCGGCATCATGTTAACCAACCCGTCGACCCTCGGTGTCTTCGAGCGCCGTATCCACGAAATCGCCGGTCTCGTCCATGAGGCCGGTGGGCTACTTTATTATGATGGCGCCAACCTCAATGCCATTCTTGGCAAGGTCCGCCCTGGCGACATGGGTTTCGATGTTATCCATTTGAATTTACACAAAACTTT
>CAZYTT010000055.1:9118-12555 GCA_964650235.1 uncultured Gammaproteobacteria bacterium
TCCGCCCTGGCGACATGGGTTTCGATGTTATCCATTTGAATTTACACAAAACTTTTTCAACACCCCATGGTGGTGGTGGGCCTGGTTCAGGACCTGTTGGGGTTAGCGAACGTCTGTTACCCTTTCTACCCATACCCATGGTAGGTCAGGATGGGGATCACTATCGCTGGCTCACCGAAGTAGACCGTCCCCAGAGCATTGGCCGTCTGTCCGGTTTTGCCGGTAATGCCGGGATCTTATTACGCGCCTATATCTATGCCCGCCTCCATGGCGCCGAAGGCATGATCCGGGTCGCCGAGTTCGCTACCCTCAACGCCAATTACATGATGGTGAAGCTAAAGGCCCTCGGTTTTGACCTAGCCTTCCCGCAACGGCGGGCAACCCATGAATTTATTGTTACCCTAAAACGCCAGGCCAAAGAGCTCGGAGTTACAACAATGGATTTTGCCAAGCGCTTGCTTGACCTAGGTTTTCACGCCCCGACTACGTATTTTCCGCTCTTGGTACCCGAGTGTCTATTGATAGAACCGACGGAGACCGAAGATAAACAGACCCTGGATGACTTTATTGCGGCGATGGAAAAGATACAGCAAGAAGCAAAGACTAATCCTGATCTAGTCAAGGGTGCCCCCCATACACAACCTGTTCGTCGACTGGATGATGTCAGGGCTGCACGCGAACTTGACCTGGCCTGGCAACCAGAGAACTAACTAATAGGAAAGAAATATGACAGCACTGATCTGTGGCTCTTATGCCTACGACAATATTATGGTCTTCCCCGACCACTTCAAGAATCACATCTTGCCGGACAAGGTCCATATGTTGAATGTATCGTTTCTGGTACCGGAACTGCGCCGTGAATTTGGAGGTTGTGCCGGTAATATTATGTACACACTAAAACTGCTGGGTGGCCCGGGTCTGCCAATGGCAACAGTGGGCAAGGACTTTGAGCCCTATGCCGAATGGATGGCCCAATGTAATATCGATCGCAAACATATCCGAATCCTGGATAACCAGTTTACCGGTCAGGCTTATATCACAACTGATATGGATGATAACCAGATTACCGCCTTTCACCCTGGAGCTATGAGCGATTCTCACCTGAATAAAGTCAGTGATGCTGACGGGATTACCATTGGGATCGTCTCTCCGGACGGACGTGATGGCATGATTAGTCATGCCGCCCAATTTAATGAAGCCGGCATACCGTTCATTTTTGATCCCGGCCAGGGCCTGCCGATGTTCGATGGTGATGACCTAATAAAATTTATTGATCAGGCCACCTGGGTTGCTGTTAATGACTATGAAGCACAGTTATTGCAGGAACGTACCGGCCTGTCTCCCCATGAAATAGCCGAGCGCGTTGATGCCCTGATCATTACTCGTGGCGCTAAGGGTTCACAGATTTACACCAGCGAGCATGAGTATCACATCCCAGCAGCTGCTATTGAAAAAATAGCTGACCCTACCGGTTGTGGTGATGCCTATCGCGGCGGGCTACTGTTTGGCCTGATGAATAATCTCGATTTCGAGACTACTGGACGTATTGCCTCGCTCTGCGGTGCCATCAAGATCGAACAACAGGGCCCCCAAAATCATCACTACACCATGGCAGAGTTCAAGCAGCGCTACCGTGATACGTTTGATCGTGAATTAACCCTCGATTAATGCAAGCAGTGAGTTGCCCTGGCTATTCATTTGATAAGCTAGGGCAACTCACACAATAATTCAATTATCTTTTATTAAAAAACAGACCTCAGTCCTGAAGCCAGGCTTACTCATCTGCATATAATCTGATAGCCTGTTACATAGGCATATCAATATCCTGTTTTCTCCGCTTGCGACGATCATTGGCTGCCGGTCGAGTTCGACGGCGAATATTCAATAACTCACTGGCGTAAGCTTCTTTATTGTTCACCACAAAATTAAAAAATGCCTGAGCCACCGGGGATAAAAAACTGTCCTTACGGTATGCCAGAAACCAGCTATCCACAAGGGGGAAACCCTGAATATCAAGGATAACTAACTCCCCGTTTTCTATTTCACGTAACAATGCTAGTTGTGACAACATAGAGATTCCTAGGCGATTTTTAACAGCCAGTTTAATGGCCTCGTTACTACCCAGCTTCATAGTGGACTTCACTGTTAGTCCACCAGTGTCTACCAGACCTTTTAAAATGAGCGATGTTTCACTACCATCTTCACGTTCAAAAATATTCTCTTCGCTTAATTCATCAAGCTGAATATTTTTTCTTTCTGCCAACGGATGATCAGGCGCAGCAAAAAAAACTATAGGATTATCTAGAAACGCAGTGGCCTCTAACTCCAATTCTTTATAGCGTCGGCTGATAATGTATAGGTCATCAATGCTGTTTTTCATGCGTTCAAGTACATGAACTCGATTGGTGACTTCCAGAGACGCGGTAATACCAGGATGCACATGAATAAAATCACCAAGGAGTTGTGGGGCAAAATACTCTGTTGTGGTCACACCTGAAATACTTAATTCACCCTGACCAACTTCCTTGATGTTCCCTACTACAATTTCATATTTTTCCAGCTCTCTGAATATAGCTTTACATGCAGGCAATAACTCCTTACCTGCATCAGTCAACACCACCTGTTTATTGTTAACCTGAAACAAGGGTGTATCAATTAACTCTGATAACTTTTTTATCTGCATGGATACAGATGGCTGGGTAAGATAGAGCTCCTTTGCGGCCGCAGTAAAACTACCAAGCCGGGCAATAGATTCAAAAATCTGTAGTTGTCGCAGAGTAGCATTTTTCATGTAGCGCATATAAACACCTTTAGGAATTCAGAACACAGTGCAATTGTTAGATTAAACCAGTTATACAGCATAACAGTCATATGTGACATGAATTGCACATGGCCGGTTTAAATCCGTCTAGAATTATATGATTTACTTAAACATTCCTTAACCCGTCATCAATAAAACTTATAAGCCATATCGAAAGCCTTGATTGTACATTTCTATCAATATAACGAATTATTGTCATGTCATTTTGTGAAACTAAATAAGCTAATTACCCCTTAAAGAATTACTAGGAGATTTAACATGAATACAATCGTACAAAAACCATTCGAGAATGTCGGCATTATAGATGCTGTCGTTAGAGCCGTTTTAGCTCTGACCCTGATCGGCATTGTTATTGGTGCTGACTTAACACCAGCACAGAGCTTTCCATTAATAGCACTGTCAATACCAACCATGCTTTTTGCATTAATACGCTGGGACCCTATCTACAGCCTGTTCAATAAGGGCGAGAAAAAAGAGTCATTCAAGGCCTAATGTGTATTATCTATAAGGGCCCGAATATTTCGGGCCCTTATACCTTCAGAGTTACAACAAAAGTCTATTTAGTCGATCCTGAAATATTCATTTCCAGCAATCAAATGCACTGCGGATTATTTCT
>CAZYTT010000056.1:0-8066 GCA_964650235.1 uncultured Gammaproteobacteria bacterium
CCATATATTTGGCAATATTTTGTCTTGAAATCAATACTTGCCTGAGTTCATGTTACACCGTCAGCTCACGTTGTCTATGCCTGTCAGCATGCTACTCCAGTATCATGACAGGATCGACCAAACAAGTGACCTCTTCATATCAGATTATGACATTACCGGACTTACACGGTTCCTGAATAGTGGCAGGCGCGTTATGATGGGCACACTGACCCCCCAATTACAAACCGTAAAATACTTAATGTATCTGTTAATTAATAAATTTTTTCAAATTTGCCTGTTCAGGGCTGAACCCCAGGATCTACCAGCCTCAACCTTCCTGATGGTAGCAAGCCTGATTATGTATGGCCTAATTGGCCTGCTAGTCGAACTGAACCGCACTCCTTTTTCTCTAGCAATAGCCATGGTTGCCATCGATCTCATCGTCCTGGGCGGACTTAGCTGGATTATTCTGTGGGTACGGCAATTAAACCAACGCTTCCCCCAGACACTGACGGCATTAGCCGGATGTGGGGCATTATTGACGCTGTTTGCCTGGCCAATGTTATTAGTCCAGGGCAACGCAACCGACAACATAGGTAATAGTTTTATTATCATCCTGATGTGGTTATGGTTCTTCTGGCAGATATTAGTATATTCACATATTATCAGCCGGGCCTTATCGACCTCATTATTCGTTAGTACCGGGTTGATACTGGTCTATGTCTATATTTCTTATAGCGTTGCCCAGACCTTATTTTTTCAACCAGCAGCGGGAACCTGATCGACATGCGTATCCACATTCTCGGTATATGCGGCACCTTCATGGGTGGTATTGCTGTCCTGGCCAAACAACTGGGCATGGAGGTGAGTGGTTCGGATAGCAATATCTATCCACCAATGAGTACGCAACTTGAGGAGCAGGGCATTCACCTCGTTGAAGGATACCAGCCCGAACATTTCAAACCCGCGCCCGACCTGGTCGTTATTGGTAATGCGCTATCTCGAGGGAATCCAGCTGTTGAATATGTCCTGGATGCTGGCCTGCCCTATACATCAGGCCCGGAGTTTCTGGCTCGTAATGTATTACAGCAACGCTGGGTACTGGCCGTCGCCGGTACCCACGGCAAGACATCAACAGCCAGTATGCTGGCATGGATTCTGGAAGACTGCGGGATGTCCCCAGGGTATTTAATCGGTGGTGTCTGTAAAAATCTCCCGGTTTCAGCCAGTCTCGGTAATGACCCCTTTTTTGTCGTCGAGGCTGATGAATATGACACAGCCTTTTTTGATAAACGATCAAAGTTCATTCATTACCACCCCCGGACCCTAGTATTAAATAATCTGGAATTTGATCATGCCGACATCTTTGATGACCTGGATGCAATCAAGCGCCAGTTCCACCACCTGGTCAGAACCATACCTGCCACGGGCCTAATTGTTCATGCCGACCTGGATCAGAACCTGATTGATGTACTTAACCAGGGCTGCTGGACACAACGAGAGACCTTCAGAAATACTCAGTCAGATCATAGCAATAGCTGGAATGCACGAAATATCCAGGCCGCCGGGCAACAATTCGATGTCTATCTGGGTAATGAGTTGACGGGAACGGTTGAATGGGAACAACTAGGTCAACACAACGTCCACAATGGCCTGGCGGCTATCGCAGCCGCCCGTCATTCGGGTATTCCGGCCCGCGAGGCAATTCGTTCATTATGCAGTTTCAAGGGGGTGAAGCGGCGCATGGAGCTTAGGGCCCGTGTCAATGATATCTGTATCTACGATGATTTCGCCCATCACCCGACAGCCATTGCCACTACCCTGGAGGGACTCCGGTTCCACGTCAATGGCCAGCGTATTATCGTCGTGCTGGAACCACGCTCAAATACCATGCAAATGGGGGTTCACCAATCGACCCTGGCCCCCGCCCTGTCACAGGCCGATGAAGTTATACTTTATCAACCCCCTGGAATCGACTGGTCGCTGACTGAAGTGGTGCGTCGTATCGGTCCTCACGCCATGACCTATGATGACACCACTGCAATCATTACCCACCTCTGTCAACAAGGCCAGCCCGGTGATCACATTCTGATTATGAGTAATGGCGGCTTCGACAACATCCATCAACGACTTGCTGAGGCCCTGGAAAAATCATGAGACAAAACGCTAACATAACTGTGGGCCTTACAGGGGCATCCGGCATGATCTACAGTCTACGCCTCCTGAAAGAATTAACAAAATTAAATCAATCTGTTAACATAATATTAACACAGGCAGCCCATATCGTACTGAGCATGGAGAATAATCTCCACATTCCCAGTCAACCCCGTGAAATGCAACGATTTTTTTCTGATTATCTCGGCGCAGACCAGGACCAGCTGCAAGTCTATGGTCGCGACCAATGGAACGCACCTATAGCCAGTGGCTCAGCGGCCAGTCAGGCCATGGTGATCTGCCCCTGTACAAGCGGCACCCTGGCGGCAATAGCTAATGGCATGAGTGATAATCTGCTTGAACGAGCCGCTGATGTGGTGATCAAGGAAAAACGCAAATTAATTCTGGTCCATCGGGAGACACCTGTATCTGCCATTCACCTGGAACAGATGCTAAAGCTAGCTCAATTGGGGGCTGTCATATTGCCAGCTAATCCAGGCTTTTATCATCAACCCACATCAATTGATGATCTGGTGGACTTTATTGTCGCTCGAATCCTTGACCACCTAGCCCTGGAACATAGCGTTGGCAAACGCTGGGGCATTGGTGACAACTAGCTGTTTATCATAGAATATTCTCCATCACTCGAAGAGTATGGCGAAGAAAATACAAACCGCCCCTTGATTAGAGGCGGGATTAGTGGCCAGAAAATAATTTAATTAAAGCGAGGCCTTAATTATCTATAGACGGTGAACTGCGCAATGGATAATCCCATTCCTTCTGGCGTCGCTCTTCCCCTATGGGCTGGGGCGATTCACGTCGATCCTCAGAGATACGGAGATTATTGGCCTGGGCAAAACCCATGATAAAATTATAGGCCTCAGGGTTGGTATTACTCAAACCCTCGGCCACAATCAGGCACTTCAACCCATCAATGACACAGGGTTGGACAAAATTGGTATAACGTAATTTCTTATCATTACCAAAGATCGCCATCGATGCCGAGATACGCTCAACCCAATCTGAAGGTCTGAAACGTTGATTATCGATACTAATGCCTTGGATGATCAGCTGCTCGTTACCAATGCTGCGCTGTGAATCTTCCATATCGTATGTGCTCAATAACTGTGCTGTCATAGCTTTAAAAACCTTAAGTTCGATGAATAGGTGTTAATAACCATTGCCATCGTTGTTGACGATAATAATGCGCTCTCTTCGTGGACTATTCAATGCCGACTAGAACATATTTCACCTAATGAAGTGCTAGGTTAAGTCATTTACCTTTAAAATGGCTTAAGTTATTGATTTTATATTTTTCAATACCACTTCACTGAGTGTACCGTCGCTTAAGGCTGTGCGACAAAAACTATATCGGCAGCTATCGAGAATATTGAGGCTATTTTTTCATTAATATATCGAGCGCCTCAATGCGTTGTTGCCGCAATTGCTTCGCCAGCTCCAAGCCACTTAAACCCTCAGCCACTAGGCTGGCGGCGGTTATCGCCTTGACGATCTCATAGGCATGATAAATGTATTGCGCCTGGGGATAGGCCTCTGATTCATAACCATGACTCCCACGGGCATCAGCCTCACAGCACAACAGAAACTGTTCAAACCGCTGTGGTCGACGAAACACATCCAGAGACTCCAGTATCTTTAGCAGGGCTGAGGGTTTTAGCTCAAACACACGATGACAATGGCTATGATATCGAACAACGAGAACAGCCAGTTCCCGATAGGCCTTGGGTAACTTCAACCGCTGGCATAGTGCACCAATCATCTCAACACTGCGTTGCTCATGACCAATATGTCTTGGCCACTCATCAGGAATGGTCTCACCCTTACCCACATCTTGGACCAGGGCAGCAAAACGCACGTCGGGCTCAGCACTCAACTCAACAATTTGATCCAGCACCCTCAGGGTATGCTCACCGGTATCAATCTCCGAATGAAATTTTTCCGGCTGGGGATGACCAAATAATTGATCGAGCTCAGGATACAGTACCGCCAGGGCACCACACTGGCGTAACACAGTAAAAAAAACACGTGGCTGTGGCCCGGCCAAGGCACGCTCAGTCTCAACCCATACCCGTTCCGCTGCGAGGGTTAACAACTCACCATCCTGAACCATAGCGGCCATCAAGTGGCAGGTCTCTTTCGCCAGCTCAAAACCCAGCCCGGCAAATTGGGCGGCAAAGCGAGCAACCCGGAGGATGCGCAGGGGGTCTTCACTAAAGGCGGGCGAGACATGTCGTAACACCCGGTTTTCCAGATCGGCCTGGCCGCCACAGGGATCAATTAACAGATTGGCCTGATCACGAGCCATCGCGTTAATGGTCAGATCCCGGCGACTCAAGTCTTCCTCCAATGTCACATTAGGGGCCGCATTAACGACAAAGCCATGATAACCCGGCCCCGTCTTACGTTCGGTCCGGGCTAGGGCATACTCCTCCTGGGTCTCGGGGTGTAAAAAAACCGGGAAGTCCTTACCCACCTGCCGGTAACCCGCCGCCACCATCTGGGCGGGCGTTGCCCCTGTTACAACCCAGTCATTGTCATTACTGGGCAGACCGAGCAATTCATCACGAACGGCACCCCCTACCTTGTAGATTTTCATGCCGACGTCACAATACAACAGGTCCCGATGCTAGCGACCCGCCCGTTCTCGCATGGCATAATAACGACCACGTATCGTCGAATTTCCGATATAGACAGGGACGATAGTGTCAATGCCCGTTGTCTGGAGATTAAATATAGCCGGGAAAGGGCCCTTACAGACACTATCCTCCTTCATCGAGAGGAAATTATCATGGGTCAGCAGGTGGCCCGGCAGCAGCCCTATTACCCGTCCCATCAGTGCAGAACTTAATGGGCCACAATTGATAAAGACCCGCTTCAGGTGCAATACCGAAGCGGTAAATTCAACTAATTCACGCATTGTATAGGCCCTGGGTCCACACAGGTCGTAACTCTGCCCAATTGTCTCCGGCCGTCTTAATGCGGTGATAAAAGCCTGGACGACATCACCAACAAATACAGGGGCAAAGCGTGCATTCGCACTGACAATGGGAAACGGCAGCGGGCTCAGACTCAATAGGCTGGCAAAACGATTAAAAAAGTGATCACCGGCACCGAAGATGATAGATGGCCGGAACAGGGTGATATCAAGGTCCTGACTGGCAACCTGCAATAGTTTTTCCCCCTGGCCCTTACTATGCAGATAGCGACTGGTATCCTTGCGGGCATCAGCATTCAGGGCACTCATATGGAGTATCCGCGGGATTTTCATATCGCGACATGCCTGGATAATCTTACCCGGCAAGACTACATGGACGTTCTGAAAATCACCACGCCTGCTTTCATTAAGGGTTGCTGCCAGATTTATAACAGCGCTACAACCCTTGAAATGGTGGCGCAAGACATCGACCTCATTGACATTACCCTGAATTACATCAACATTAGGTCGCACCAGTAATTCTCTATGACGCTCACGATGGCGAGTCAGTACTCGCACCTGATAACCTTCATCAGCCAGCCGATTGACCAGGTGGCTGCCGACAAAGCCGGTCCCACCCAGGACACAGATTACTGGCTTACCTGCCACCCTAGACTCAACACGCATTCCTCTCTCCACATAATATTCAATAGCATCTACAACCCAATTAATCGCAAAGTATAACCATAGAACCTGCGCATGTACTAATTCGATTAACGGCGGCGTATACTTGATTACATCGGGGATATCTTACTTTACAGTCTGGGGTGAGCACCATGAGTTTTCAGTCAATTAATCCTGCTACAGATGAGCAGCTCTACGAGACCCATGCCTGGGATAGCCATCAGCTCAATGAGACGTTAGCACAGGTTGCATCCGCCACCCCTGACTGGGCCAGGACAGCCATTGATAAACGGTGCCAGTATCTACATCAGGTTGCTGAACTGACCCGTCAACGTCGACAGGACCTGGCCCTGTTAATCACGCTGGAAATGGGTAAGCTCTATAAAGAATCGCTTGCTGAAATCGATAAATGTGCCTTGGCCTGTGATTATTATGCGGATAATGCCCAGGACTTTCTGGCCGATGATGTAATCGCATCAGATGCCTCACTTAGCTATGTCAGACGCGACCCGATTGGCACCGTGCTGGCAATAATGCCATGGAACTTCCCTTTCTGGCAGGTCTTTCGCTTTGCTGCACCCGCCCTGGCCGCCGGAAATACCGCTGTACTTAAACATGCGGCCAATGTCCCCCAGTGCGCCCTGGCCATAGAACAGATCTTTAGCGATGCCGGCCTGCCCGCCAATGTATTTCGTACCCTGATGATCCGTTCTGATCAGGTCCATGAAGCCATTAAGGATGACCGCATCCATGCCATCACCCTGACAGGCAGTGAACCGGCTGGGCGACAGGTGGCGGCAACAGCCGGCACGGCCTTGAAAAAAACGGTACTGGAACTAGGCGGCTCTGATGCCTTTATTGTTCTCGCTGACGCCGATCTGGATCAAGTTATTGAAACAGCCATCACCTCACGTTTTATGAACGCCGGACAGAGCTGTATCGCAGCCAAGCGATTTATTGTAGTCGATACGATTGCCGACGATTTTTGTCAGCGCTTTAACGCTGCCATTGCCACCCTGACCTGTGGTGACCCTTTTGATACGGCAACCAAACTGGCGCCAATGGCCCGACGTGATCTGCGCGACCATTTACATCAGCAGGTCACAGACAGCATCGCGAAAGGGGCGATCCCCCGATGTGGGTGCCAGCCACAGAATGGGATTGGCAGCTGGTATCAGGCTTCCCTGCTCGACCATGTCAGTCCGGGCATGCCGGCCTATGATGAGGAATTGTTTGGCCCGGTTGCCAGCCTGATTCGCGTTGAAGATGATGAACAGGCCATGAGCGTCGCCAATAGTTCTCGCTTCGGCCTTGGCGGCAGTATCTGGACCCGGGATATTGAGCGCGGCAGGGCACTGGCACAACGACTTGAATCAGGCGCGGTCTTCATCAACGGGCTGGTAAAGAGTGACCCGCGACTACCCTTTGGCGGAGTAAAGGCCTCGGGCTTTGGCCGCGAACTGTCCTATTACGGCATGTATGAATTTGTTAACCACAAGACCATCTGGGTGAGATGAGTCCCCAGCCCCAAAAATCTGAAACGATGTTGCCAACGCTTGCGGCAGGCTAGCTGAATAGCCAGCAGCTGTATAACCAATATTAATACAGCCCTGCGCTCACCCCTCTGCCCCCAGAAACCTTAATCCATGGAAATAATCACGAATATATTTCCTTTTTTAATACTGGGTGGTATCGCTGGCCTACTCGCGGGGCTGCTTGGCGTTGGCGGTGGCTTGATTATCGTACCAGCCCTGGTCATCCTGCTCCCCCAACAGGGCATCGATACGCCACAGTTAATGCAGCTCGCCCTTGGTACTTCTTTAGCGACCATTACATTCACCTCACTATCCTCGATCGCTGCCCATCACCACCGCCACAATATCAACTGGTTACTGGTAAAGGCATTAACACCCGGCCTGATCTTCGGGGTCTTACTTGGTAGCTGGTGTGCCGACCAGATTAATAGCGATACCCTCAAGTTCGGCTTCGCCTGCTTTGTTATCGCGGTGGCCGTGCAAATGTTGGCTGATTTAAAGCCTTCACCTCGACGGGATATACCCCCGATGTGGCAACTCGGTAGCGCGGGATCGATTATCGGCCTGGTGTCATCACTGGTGGGCATCGGTGGCGGCACCATGACAACCCCCTACCTACTCTGGCATAACACGACGATAAGGACAGCGATAGGTACATCAGCGGCATGCGGCTTTCCAATCGCCCTGTTTGGTAGCCTAGGCTATACCTTTGCTGGACTGGATAACGTTCTACTTCCCAGCCATACCACCGGCTATATTTACTGGCCGGCACTGATCGG
>CAZYTT010000056.1:8166-12427 GCA_964650235.1 uncultured Gammaproteobacteria bacterium
ACAATTTAACAAGACAAATCATTTATTAGGAGAGTGACATGACCCAACCAAAGAGTATATTAAGTAGCCTTTCTGCCTTGCTTATAGCCACACTGAGCCTGCCAGTTACCGCTGCAGACCTAACGATCAAACTCACCAATCTTACCAATGGCATCTATTTTACGCCGTTACTCGTCGCCGCCCATGACAGTAACTCACACCTGTTTCAGGTTGGTGAAATGGCCTCGACCGATGTCCAGGCTATGGCCGAGGGTGGCAACATGAATGGACTATCCATTGCCGCGCAATCCGTCGGTGCAAATGTCATTGAAGACCCTGCCAGTGGACTGCTGGCACCCAATGCAAATACCACCTTTAACCTAATGACAAACGCGACCAATATCTCGCTATCCCTGACTGCCATGATGTTACCGACTAATGACGGCTTTGTTGGCCTGGATAGCCTGACCTTACCGACCACACCGGGTACGTATACCTACCTGCTCAATGCCTACGATGCCGGCACAGAGGCAAATGATGAACTGATTACAGGCGGTGGTGCCCCAGGTGTTGCCGGTATCCCTGCGGATCCAGGCGCTATGGCAGGCTCGGGCGGCACCGGTGTCGCAATGAGTGACAACAATCCCACCATACATATTCACCGTGGCAATCTCGGTGATACCAATATCAGTGGTGGTGTTAGCGATCTGGATAGCCGCATACACCGCTGGCTTAACCCGGTTGCCCAGTTACAGATCACGGTAAATTAAGGAGATCGTTATGAACAGGACTACACTATTAGTCACACTAGCGCTAATAACCCTTCTCCTGCTAGGGGCCTGCAATAATAACAGGTCATCACCGTCTGAGTACGCCATTGAGGTTTTCAACCTGTCAGAAAATCAACCACTCTCACCACTGGCCATAATCCTCCATCACCAGGGCTTTCATATATATCGGCCTGGCGATAGTGCGACCACTGCCCTGGAGCAGCTGGCCGAAGGTGGCGATCCGACAGTAATTCAGACCAGTGCCGACACCCTGCCAGAAGTTTTAACGAGCACCGCAGGGACTACGCCAACATTGCCAGGGGCGAGTCGTCGTTTTACCCTTAAAGCTTTAGCTCAGGATATCCAGCTAAGCCTTGCCGGAATGCTGGTTAATACGAATGATGGATTTGTCGGTGTTGATGCCATTGATTTATCACAACTGTTACCGGGTGACACGCTGAACCTTAAGGCAAATGTCTACGATGCCGGTACTGAGCTGAATACAGAATTGATGAGCACGATACCTGGCCTGGGCGGTGAGGGGTTTAATATAACTAGAGATGACAGCGATGCCATTTCCATTCATGCTGGCATCATTAGCCAAGCCGATGGCTTATCCACCTCCGGACTTGATCAGAGTCACCGCTTTGACAACCCGGCAGTCAGGATAACCGTGACGCGAACGTTATAATATCTAAATCACCAGTCTCTGCTGTAGGAAATGTAGCAGAGACTGGTTTTAAGTCGGGACATTGCGAGTGCACAGATGAAAAAAACCATTCTGATTGTTGAAGACAATATTGAAATCGCGAATCTGATACAGCTCCACCTCAGTGATAATCATTATAGCCATCACCTGGCCCAGGATGGCGAACAGGCCTTAAAACTTTTTACCCATTATCAATGCGACCTTGTCATCCTCGATCTGATGCTCCCCGTCATTGATGGACTGGAGGTATGCAAAAGACTAAGGCAGAAAAATGCCCGGGTCCCCATTATTATGTTGACGTCAAAATCATCTGAATTAGATCGCGTCCTGGGTCTTGAAATGGGTGCTGATGACTATCTCACCAAACCATTCAGTATTCCCGAATTACTCGCCCGTATTAAGGCCCAGTTTCGCCGCAACGAGGCCTTTAACAAGCCTGCTGATGAATCACAGACGCAACTTCAGCGAGGACAATTGACTATCAATATGGAACGTCATGAAGTGTTTCGTAATGGCACGGCCATTGAACTTACAGCCAGGGAATTTGAATTATTATATTTCTTTGCCTGCCACCCAGGACGGGTCTATTCTCGTATGGAATTACTTGACCAGGTGTGGGGATATCGTTATGAGGGCTATGAGCACACGGTAAATTCTCATATTAATCGCCTTCGCGCTAAAATAGAACCTCATCCTGACCAACCAGAGTTAATCATAACGGTCTGGGGTGTTGGCTATAAATTCAATGAGCAACACAGCTAATGCCACGGACACTCTATAGTCGCCTCAGCCTGACACTGGCCCTGTTACTGGTCACGGTCGGCGTGATCTATAGTGTATTGAGCCTTTCTTCGGCCCAAAAATATTTACAGATTACCGGACAAACACTAAACCTTGAGCTGGCCAAAAACCTGGTTATGGATCGAAAACTGGTTCAATCAGGCAAACTGGACACGGCAGCACTCAGTGCTACGTTCATGGAATTTATGGTCATCAACCCCAGCATTGAATTATATCTTCTTGATCTTAACGGCAAGATTTTATCCTATTCAGCAGATCCCGGTAAGGTGAAACGACAACATGTATCACTCCAACCGATCAAGGCATTTCTCAATGGTGAGACATTACCCCTGCTGGGGGATGATCCGCGTGACTTTAGTCGCCAGAAAATATTTTCTGTCACGCCAATACCAAGCCAGGAGCAACCCGAGGGTTACCTCTATGTCGTACTACTGGGTGAGAAATATGACAATATAGCCTCATTGATCAAAAATAACCTGATCTGGCGCCAGAGCACCTGGGCACTCATAATCAGCCTGGCAATTGCCCTGTTAATAGGGGTATTTATTTTTCGCCGACTGACCCAGCGACTCAATACCCTGAGCCGCTCCATTGCCTCATTCCAGAATATAGATGACAGGAATAGTCCATTAGCCGACGTAACCTATCGTGATGAAATTGATTTTTTAAACCAACGCTTTATTCAAATGGCTGATCGCATAACCCGTCAGCTTGATGCAATAAAAACCCAGGATCAGCTCCGCCGTGATTTAGTCGCCAATGTCTCCCATGATCTTCGCACGCCGATTGCGGTAATTCATGGCTACCTGGAGACACTGAGGCTCAAGGTAAAAGATATCGATGAAAAGCAACGGGTCAAATACATTAACAGCGCGCTGAAGAGTAGTGAGCAACTCCAGCAACTAATCAATGAATTATTTGAGCTGGCCTATTTGGACTCTCTCGATACCGCACCTGAAAAAGAACCGCTAAACCTTAATGAACTTGTTCATGATATTGCTCAGCAACTCAGCCTTAGCGCTGAAAAAAAGTCACTTAAGCTTGATTATCATTTTCATGATACACAACATATTCTTAATGCTGATATTCATCTGCTCGGTCGACTGTTTGAAAACCTGTTAACCAATGCCATCAAGTTTTCACCAACTGCGGGCAATATAACCATTAGCTTCAAATCTGATCACGGCATTATATGTACCATCTGTAACTCGGGCAATGTCATTGCACCCGAAGAACTGCCTTTTATCTTTGACCGTTATTTCCAGAGTAATGCCAAGGGACAACAATCAACACCTGGCGGCCTGGGCCTTACCATTGCCAAACGCATTGTCGAATTACATAACGGTAAAATTACCGTGAGCAGTAATGAGACGCATGGCACCTGCTTTACTGTCATTCTGCCGCATTAAAACTTTTGACAATAAGTTGATACTTTTGTGATAAATGCATTGCATTGTAAGGGGTATGATAAGACCTGAACAATTTCGAGGCAGTTCAGACCTGCCCTATGATACACAGGAGTCAAATATGAACAGACGTAAATTCATAATCAGTTTAACTGCCCTGGCGGCGCTACCGTTAATATCCAAACGCCATAATGTGATGGCGGATGATACCCCGGTTAAAAAACTATCGCTGTCAGAGGCACAATGGCGCCAACGTCTAACCCCGGAACAATTTCACATCCTGCGTGAGGAAGGAACCGAACCGGCTCACTCGAGCCTACTAAATCAGGAAAAACGTAGCGGTACTTTTGTCTGTGCGGGCTGTCAACTAGCATTATTTTCGTCATCAACAAAGTATGACAGTGGTACGGGTTGGCCCAGTTTTTATGATGTCATCGCCAACCATATTGAGACTAAAACCGACTTTAAATTGATCTGGCCGAGGACAGAATATCACTGCGCACGCTGCGGTGGTCATCAGGGTCATATGTTTAAGGATGGCCCCCAACCTACCGGATTAAGATATTGTAATAACGGTCTCGCATTGGCATTTATAC
>CAZYTT010000057.1:0-12398 GCA_964650235.1 uncultured Gammaproteobacteria bacterium
CAGAAATCGACTCGTCTACGCGGCAACTGTTTATCCCCGACCGTCCTGCGTACGTTTCAGTGTTGCATGACTGATGCAGTTCTTGCATGTCACGCAACACTAAGACTCTCTCAATGACTCTACGTCAACGATAGCTGCTGCAGGCTCTTCATCACTCGCTAATGCTCGTAATTACGACCCTGCAGACGGCTTGACTATCGGGGACTAACCGCCTTCGCGTCGCTCTCCATGGCGGTCAGCGGATGTAAACGCCGTTTTCTCACCGGTTTTTTGCCTTGTCTTACGCCCAACCAAGAAGTATTCAACAGACTGCTAGCTAGTTGGTTTTGCTCAAAAGGCACTACATCCCGAGCACAGAATGTTATAGTAAGCGACTAATTTACAATCATGACAATACAGGTTTAATTAAATGATCTTGATACTCAAACCCAATATCGATCCAGCGGGCGGGGAATACCGCCAGCTAATGGAACATCTGCAAAATATGCCCGGTATTCAGACCCGCATACATTCTGAAGAAGGATCACAACAAAGCCTGACCGAGATCTATATTGTCGGTGACACCAGTTCTTTACAGCTGGAGGACATGGCCACCCTGCCCGGGGTTGACCGCGTCGTCCGCGTCTCTGCTGAATATCGTGTACTGGGACGCCACAAGGATGATGACAGACCAACCAGCTTCGAGAGTAATGGCGTCACCTTTAGCCAGGATAATCTCAATGTATTTGCCGGACTATGCGCCGTTGATACGCCCGAGCATGTTGAGCAAATGATGAAGATCCTGCAACAGCATGGCCAGGTCTGCACCCGTATGGGGGCCTATAAACCACGAACCAACCCCTATGCGTTTCAGGGCCATGGCAAGGGCTGCCTGCCCTATGTATTTGAACTGGCGGGCAAATACGGTATCAAGATTATTGCTATGGAGATCACCCATGAATCTCATGTTGATGAAATCCATGAGGCGCTGGAAAAGACCGGGCGACCCACTAGCCTGTTATTACAGATTGGTACACGCAATACCCAAAATTTTGAACTGCTAAAGAGTGTAGGTCGGCAGCAGGAATATCCGGTCCTGCTCAAACGTGGTTTTGGTATTACGCTGGAAGAATCGTTGAATGCTGCCGAATACCTCGCCTCAGAGGGGAATCGCAAGGTCATCTTTGGTCTGCGTGGCATGAAGACTAACATGGGCGATCCTCATCGCAACTTTGTCGACTTCGCTCATGTACCCGTACTCAAACGCCTGACACGCATGCCCGTCTGTATCGATCCATCACATTCTGTCGGTACGCGTGAAACTGATCCTCATGGTATTCTCGATGTAATGCATGTTACGGCCCAGGGAATCGTTGCTGGGGCGAATATGATCCTCGTCGACTTTCATCCACACCCCAGCAAGGCCCTTGTCGATGGACCACAGGCGCTGTTGATGAAGGAGCTCCCACATTTCCTTGAAGATATAGCGATAGCTCGCAAGGCCTATGAGCAACGCCTGGCACTAGCAAAACAATATCAGGCCAGTGAATAACAGATACTGGCAGCTATAAAAAACCCGCCAAATGGCGGTTTTTTTATAGCGAGCCACAACCTGATCACTGCCCACCTTGATAACTGGCAATTTCGCGTAATACCGATGTAGCATAGCTTCCAGCAAGTAATTCAAAAGATAAGGTCAGCTCTGCACCTGACAGACTCCACTGTAAATCTTCTACGCCCAGACGCAGGGCACGGCGCTCCTGCTTCAGACCGGCTGCCTCGAGCCCCTGACATAAATCCAGCCTGTCTTTTAGACTGTCGGTCTCTAGTTGTCTGACCGGGCCACTACTCATTAATTCTCCTCTACCCCACAATGGTCCGGTAGGATGTATATCAAATTCACTGACTCTTTGAACGGCCTCTTCATCTGCCGCTTCCAGCTTAAATACACTATGACTTCCTGCTAACTGCATAACATCACCATCCAGCGCGACATTCCAGTTATCCGAGGCTACCCGCTGTGACAGGACAGTATTAAACAGCCAAGACCGGGCAGCCGACAGATAGATCCCGCGTTGATGGCGCGAAACTCGCAGACGACGATCAAACACGGCGGTAGCCCGGGCTACATTGTCACGACCAAAACGCTGTTCACCGTAATAATTAGGCACACCCTGGGTGGCAATCCATTGCATACGTTCAGCCACGGAATTGATGTCACCCTTGAGGTCAAGCAGACGGATAACAAAGCGATTGCCCTTTAATGCGCCGCGACGTAATTTGCGTCGATGGCGTACGACCTCAATAACCTGCTGCTGATCATTATTCAGTGACGTCCAGTCCGGCTCTGTTGCCCCAGCCATATCGACACTAAACCATTGCCGGGTAATGGCATGACGATCTTTCATACCGGCATAGCCAATATCGCGCTCAAGTCGCCCCGTCAGGTGAGCTATGTGTTTGGCCACAGCCTGCGTATTGAGTCCGGTCTTTTCAATGTGTAGAAAACAATGGTCACCCTCACCTTCCAGTTCAAATCCAAGCTCTTCATCCACCCTAAAATCACCAGGGGATTGTTTTAGTTGTGCGAAGACTGTGGGTTCACCATAGGCATGACGCCACGGGTTTAATGCCGCCGCTGATTCAGTCATCAATTGGATATTTCCTTCCTGCATTTATTCTTCATCGAGCAATACTACTGCGTGGGTGGCAATGCCTTCTGTCCGACCGGTAAAACCCATACCCTCAGTCGTCGTCGCCTTGACATTAATCCGGGATACCGCAATCCCCAGATCTGCAGCCAGGCACTCTCGCATCTTTGTTATATGCGGTGCCATCCTGGGTGCCTGGGCAATAATAGTCATATCAACATTGTGAGGAACCATGCCGACAGCCTGCAATTGCCTGACCACTTCGCGTAATAGCTCACGACTATCAGCACCGGCATATTGTTTATCCGTATCTGGAAACAGTTTGCCGATATCTCCCATTGCGGCCGCACCCAGCAAGGCATCAACCAGGGCGTGTATGGCTACATCACCATCGGAGTGGGCCAGTAGCCCCTGATCATGGTCAATGCGCACGCCAGCTATAATAATAAAACCAGTCTCATCGGGACGTTGTCCGAATCGATGGGCGTCATAACCATGACCTATTCTCATCGCCGGTGCCCCTGTTGTTCCAGATAAAGGCTGGCAAGCTGAAGATCCTGGGGCCGGGTTATCTTGATATTTTGTTCATTGCCACAGATCATCCGGGGTGAATGTCCCGCTAGCTCCATGGCACTGGCGTCATCGGTCACCATCGCCCCACCTGTATTGACCCGGCTCAGGGCCTCACTTAACAATCCCAGCCGAAACATCTGCGGGGTCAGAGCTCGCCACAGACGATAACGACTCACTGTTTGCTGCACCCGCTGATGATCATCAAGGCGCTTCAGTGTATCTGCGACGGGTATACCCAATAAACCACCAACCGCATCATCGGCCAGGGAATTAATCAAAAACTCGATATCATCGGTCGTTACACAGGGTCGTGCTGCATCATGTACTAACACCCAGTCATCAGGCTGACCCTGTAGACTCAATTGTCCTGACAGTAAGGCTGACAGGGCATTATTAACCGACTGAAAGCGTTCCTGACCACCAATCACTGTCTCAGTGGGGATTCGTAAATGCTGGAGAAAACGGGTATGAAATGCCTCACCCCAAAAATCATCATGTTCAGCAATTGCCACAACAATACCATTAATTGCCGGGTGTGATGCCAGGCGTTCCAGGGTATGTTCAATGATTGTTTGCCCCACCAGGGTTAAATATTGCTTGGGTATCTCGGCTTGCATCCGCGAACCCACGCCTGCGGCAGGGATTACTACCCAGTAACGTGGTGATGGATCATGTTCAGATAAATTAGCCGTCATGGTTAGTGATGTAACTGGTTAACTACGATAGCCATTATTCCGGGCCATTAAGCAATGCCAACAGACGCACGGCATGTTCGGCCGCTTCTATACCCAGGTGGGTCAGATAACCGCCATCGGGCTGATCTATAAATCCCTTCTCAAATAGACGTTGAGCCGCTGCAATAGATTCAGGACTGGCTGATTGATGAATCTTAATACCCGATTGCGCAGAAGAGAGGTCAAACAATAACAGCAGATCAATCTCGGCAATCGTATCGGGTGAACAAGACATAGGTGGTTTCCTTTAATTGAATTCTTCTTCTGTACGGGTTCCTGTACCGGAATCCATAGTTATCAATAATACCCTGAGGGTCAAGTAATACATCAAGGAAAATCCTCTCTTTCACCCTTGTATGGCCAGCGATTCATTGCCTTATCAAGTCAAAAGATCGAGCCTGAGGGTCTGATGGATCTGATCACGAAGACTATCCGGTACAGCTACACCGTCAACATATTCAGACCACTGCGCTACAACTGAGCTGACCTCATCAATAATAGTCTCTGCTCGACCACGTTTCATAGAAACCGTCCGGGCACAGGCGCGGAAATCATCCAGAGTAAAATCATCCCGCTTGCCATTCAGGGTCATTTGGTGACTCGCGGTCCAGCCCCCCCGCGGATTAAAACTATAGGTCAGATCAAATGCCGGTGCCAGACGCCAGCGTCCAGCTTTATCCATCAGAAAGGAAATATTCTTGACATGGTCATCCTGGTTACGACCAATGATATTAAAGGCCATGCGCCTGAACATCTGCTCCAGCGTTGACATCGGCAGACCTAGTTGTCGAATAACCAGCAAGGCCTGTTCATAACTATAGGCACCGGCCAGATTAAAGTCATAATGGGCCAGCGCACACAATGACTGCATATGGAGTTTCTCACCGCCAGCCAGGCGATCAAACCGCTGGGTCATAAAATGTCGCCGCCCGTTTTCTTCAAATAGACGACAGGGACTGATTTCAATCCCGGCATCCCGAGCCATAAGAGAATAGGCATATTCAACTGCGCCAAAGCCCTGGGGGTCATCAAGTTCCTTATCCCGATTACCACCAACACCATCAAACTTTATCAACCAGTATTCGAATCCCTTATCTGCAGCAACCTGACCTGAGCGGACTTCATTAGTGTCTGGGTTCCAGGCCACAACGGCCTTGGCCCTGGCACCGCCAGCTGATGTGCCCACGCGCAAAATATCTGTCATCGCTTGGTGATTATTTTCACCAACCAGGGCTGTCTGCAGACTACCTCTATGGGTCAGGATATTTGTAGCTAAACTTACCAGCGCATCTATGTGGACCTGATGATCCTGGCGAGTGCGTGGTCCGGTTGCGGGCAAGAATTCCAGCGCCCCCATACCGCGTTCACCGGTGTAACAGAGACGTTCGATAATATTAAATGACTCGGGCAAGCGACCCTGGGTCGCCAACCAAGCATCAATCAGGACATGACCGAACTTATCAGGCAACGAATCTGCCAATAGCCCTGGCAGGCCGTAAAATGTCTGGCGCGATAAAGCCGGAAAAGTATAGACCTGTTTTGCTAATGGCATCACCAGTGGGGATAGCGCAATACCACTGCTGATAAAGGCCGGATCATATTCAAAGGCCGCAACCTCTTCTCCTTCACCCAGTGATACTGCACCGATTGTCCGCCCCCAGAGTTTAACCTCGGCAACTATACTCATGACTCATCACCCCAGGTCCAGTCTTTTTCCCTGTCCTGATCCCCCCGTGACCTGGATACTCGCTGTCGTGGTTTCCCCTTATCCTTCAACAGGGCCATTGGCCCAGGACCCGATCGAGACAACAGCTGATCCAGTTCAACCAGGGCGTCAAGGACACGTAAGATACGAATCAGGGTTAATATCTGTGTCGACTGACCTGACTCCAGCCTCTCCAGGGTCCGTTTGGCCACGCCAGCCTGTTCAGCCACTTCGGCCTGCGTTAGTTGTCGATCCAATCGCCTTTGAGCTACCCGCTGACCCAGCTCGGCAATTATCGCCAGATCGGTTGAAAGATGAGATATTTTAATAGTCGTCATATTTTACGAATTAATGGCCATTTAATTTATTATTCGTAATAATAGTCGACTTATACTCTCTGTTCTTTAGGATATCAAGCACTTATTCCATAGTGAGTATCGCCAGAGACAAGCTTGTAACTGACCACTTGCACAGTCCGTAGATAAAACAATTACGCCGCAATAGTGTTAGCTGTATCATGATACAAACTAGTGACTTACCGCCCAGGTCGTCAGGGGCAGCACCCGAACCACTCACCAGCGGGGCAGCAACTATGTATTATGGGGAACGCTTTAATAGCATCAGTCATATTGCCGGTGCCACTGCGGCGCTGATAGGACTAATCGTCCTGGTCATCCATGCCACTGCTCAGGGTGACCCGTTGAAAATCATCGCCTTTAGCATCTATGGGACTACCCTGTTGTTACTCTATACCTCCTCATCCCTCTATCATAGCTTGCGTGGTCGAGCAAAAACTATCTTTCGAAAACTGGATCACTTTGCAATCTATATATTAATAGCAGGCACTTATACACCAATAACGCTGGTATCACTGCGCGGGACGTTAGGCTGGGTCATATTTGGCATTATCTGGGGACTGGCTGTGATTGGTATCATTGTCGACTCCCTACCACGACAAAGAAACCGATTACTCCAGTTCATTATTTACTTAATCATGGGCTGGCTTGCTCTGGCCGTCATAAACCCCTTACTACAGAGCCTGGCAACATCAGGATTTATATGCCTGCTGGCAGGTGGCTTATTCTATACTAGTGGCCTCATCTTTTTTGCCCTGGACAAAAAGGTACGCCATTTTCACGGAATCTGGCATCTGTTTGTACTGGCGGGTAGCATTTGTCACTACTTTGCTGTGTTGTTATATGTTGATTAATTTGGCCAATAAACCGGCCCCGATAGCGGGGCCACACTACTCATAACAGGGGACAATTGTCCGGTACAGATGTTTCGTGTTGGTCAAAATGTCTATGCCACCCAGTTTCACCCGGAGGCAGATCCGAATGAATTCTAACTACGCATCGATATCTATCGAGATCATGGCTATTTTGAACCCCATGAGGCCGAACAGTTAAAGACAAATCTGGGACAATGCACCACACCACATGCCCAACAATTACTTCAGCGCTTTGTAGCCCGGTATCTGCACTGATAAGCTAGATTCATACTAGGAATCAGGTCAGTAACATCATGAAATTTCTCTAAGCCCCTCATTGAATTTTACGACTGTACAATTCTAAAACCACCCTCACCCGTACGTATTCAGACCAGAGGCACTGCTACTAATGGATTACAAGCCACGAAAATACTAATTTGTAGCTCAAAATGGCCGATAGTGATCTAGAAAGCCTAAATAGAGCTGCATAATCAATCAGTTACCTGTTTAGGGGGAATTACTAATTAAAATCAACAAGTAAACTGATAGCGGATATTCTGAGCATGATGCGGGATCTGGCAAAAAAGAGCTTTCTCATCGTAGATGACTACAATGATATGCGTGGCATTATTAAACACATGCTTACTGCATATGGCGTAACTGATGTCGATCTGGTCGCCAATGGTGAAGAGGCCATGAACAAGATCGCCGAGCGAAATTATGATGTCATCCTGTGTGACTATAACCTGGGGAATGGCAAAGATGGTCAACAGGTGTTTGAAGAGGCAAAATACAAAAAAATTCTGCCCTTCTCTACCATTTTCATCATGATTACCGCAGAAAACACGATGAAGATGGTCATGGGAGTTATAGAATTTTACCCGGATGACTATCTTTCAAAACCGATTAATAAAGAGACCTTAAAGAAACGGATAGAAAAATTAATCCTGAGAAAGCAGGACCTCAATGAAGTCACCCAGCTAATAGAAAAAGAACAGTTCACGCTGGCGATTGATAAATGCCAGCAACATATTGATAACCAGCCCAGAAATGTCACTGAATTTATTAAACTTAAAGCAGAATTATATACCAGACTCGGTCAATACAACGATGCAGAACAGGTTTATAAATCCGCACTTGCAGAGAGAGACCTGCCCTGGGCGCAGTTTGGTCTGGGTAAGATATGCTTTCTCAAAGGAGAATTTAATCAGGCCTGTGACTGGTTTGAACAATTAATTCAATCGACACCGAATCATATGGAATCATATGACTGGCTGGCAAAAAGCAGGTTACAACTGGGTGATCAGGACAGGGCCAAACAAACCTTGTCGGAGGCCGTCAATTTATCCCCCAAGGTCACTTCAAGGCAGGCCTTTTTAGGTAATGTAGCCCTGGAGTGTGAAGACTTTAAAACAGCAGAACGAGCCTTTCGCAGTGCAACAGCAGCAGGTAACCGGTCAATATTTAATACCCCTACAAATTACACCAAACTGGCCAATGCGACCTTGCATACACGTTCACCGAAGGATGTCTTGAAAGTACTGAATAAGATTAAAAATGACTTCCCCCATGATAAAAATGCCCGTATTCAGGCAGAAATCAGCAAGAGCCTGTTACTTAAGGACTCTCTACCACAGATTGCTAAAGAGTCTATTGCTACTGCAAAGAAACTCTATGAAAAACAGGCCGACAACCTGGATACAGAGATTTTACTGGAAATGTCCAAGGCCCTTTATAGCCATGATGACGATGAACTGGCTGAGGATTTGCTCAACAAGGTCGTAATGAATTATTCCGATAATATCGACAAACTCGAAACTATTAAAACCTGGATGATTAACTCAGGTCGAGAAGATCAGGCCAGGGATATTATTACTGTCGCCAAAAGGAAGGTAATAAAACTAAATAATGATGCCAGGGATCTCGCCAACAAGGGTGATCTGATAAGTGCCGACAAACTGCTTGAAGATGCATTAAAACAATCACCTGATAATATAACGATTAATCTTAATTGTATCCGTGTAATACTTGCCTTAGCTAAAGATGAAGGGATTACTGAACACTCTACACAGAAATTGATGCTCCTTTTCGATAAGGTTCGCGACAAAAAACCCGGTCATAAAGACCTGCCCGAATTAATGGAAAAATATCAAACTCTACTGGGTAATAATATCAACAGGAAAAACTGTGCCTGATATCGACAACCAGATAACCTTCAATTTACTATTAGCCTCCTCTATTCATGACATCAAAAATTCTCTGGGGTTGGTTATAAACAGCCTCGATATTCTTGACGATAAAGACAGCGCTGTTGCCCCAGACCAGATTCCCTTATTACAATTTGAGGCTAGACGTATCAATGAAAACCTGATTCAACTATTAACGCTCTACAAATCAGAAAACAATCTATTATTTATAAACACCACAGAGCACAATATCCATGAATTTCTGGATGAAATAATTGTCCGGGAATATAAAATTGCCGAAGCAAAAGGTATACAGTTAAGCATCTCCTGTGACAGCCAGTTAACGGGATATTTTGATAGCGAACTCATAACGGGTGTACTAAGAAATGCCATTCATAATGCTATGCGTCATACCAGTGATTATATTCGCATTACAGCTAGCAATGACGATGATAAATCACTCCAGATCCAGGTAATTGATAACGGCCCAGGTTTTAATAAATCAGCGATAGCATGGGTTAATCAGAATATAGGTAATATTGATTATGATAATGGAAGTACAGGTGTGGGCCTGCACTTCAGTAAAATTGTCTCCAATTTACATTCAAACCGTGACAAAAATGGATTTATCTCATTAGCAAACAAAGAAAATAGTAATGGAGCAATATTCAGCCTGCACCTGCCCTAAGGCGTTACTACTTTGAATGAAGAGCACATTTTACCATTGAGAAACTAATACTAAATTTTCAATGATGGTAACCAATAGTAATAAAGGCATAGTTAAACCAGGCAAAATTATAGACTTCATCATTATCAGCACCACCTTCAAGGGTCCGATATCCACCTCCTAGAAACCAGTTTTGATCAATATCATAGAGCAACCTGAGCCCTAAATCGAACGCCCGCCCCTGCGGTCCAACCAGGCCATCAAAATCTACAACAAAGTGCCAATCTGTGTTTATATGATAATCGCTATATAGATTAAACAAGGGTACAAGCCCAAAATTTGAGTCTTTTACCTTTTGCCCCACCTGTTTTACAGCTATCTCCGCATCGCGAACCTTGGCAGTAGCTCCCAGCCACAACTGCCATAATGAGCTATCTTTATATAAATAACGATAACTCACTCGATACGAATTAAACTGGTAGGTAAATACGGTATCCTGACCAGAACTGAAAGATTCATCGACAAAAATAATATTTTTGTCAGTAACACCTGAAACACTGTAACGAAATGGAGCAATAAGGAAACGCAGCTGCCCTTTTTCACTTAATCGATAGAAGGACTCGAGACGATAATTAGCATAAGGTCCGGCAGAAATACTATCAACAATCGAAAACCGTGTACCAGTATCACCCGGAATTCGTACATCATTTCGAGCTTGCCACACTGCTGCAGCGTCAAAATTAACTACCCAGTGATTTTCATCCGCAAATACGAAAGTTGGTGAAAACAGCAAAACAAAAACTAATACTATCAGCATCATTTATCGTGCTCTATTCTATTAAGTTCCTGTCGTGTCCTGAGTCATTTCTGGACCTATTTTTTCAATGCGCCTGGCAAACACCCTGCAACCAGAAATGATTTAAACGCATCAGCAAGCGGAGACAGGGTTTTCTGTTTTGAATGTATAATATACCATTCACGCTTGATAGGCAGCCCTTTAACATTAAGCTTTATTATCTCCCCTGATTCCAGGGTATTTTCAACAGTGCTCTCAGACATAAATGCCACCCCAAGACCGGCAAGTATGCACTGCTTAATAGCTTCATTACTACTCAACTCCATACGTATATTTAACATACACTTGTGTTCCCTGAAATAATTTTCAGTGGCCATTCTTATGCCGGAACCCTCTTCTCTAATTATGAAATGTTCATTTTCGAGCATCACTGGAGTTATAGATTTTTTTTCCCCTAAAAGATGGTCTTTTTGTGCAACGGCAATGATCTGATTACTGGCAAATGGTACAGCCTCAATATTTAGATGATCAGGTGGCATTCCCAATATATACAAATCATCTTTATTGTCCGCAAGCCGTTCCAGCACGGCCTTTCGGTTACCTATAAACAATGAAGGTTCAACACCAGGATATTTTTCACAAAACTCACCTAATATCCGAGGAATAAAAAACTTGGCCGTTGTAATGAGAGCAATCCTGACATGGCCCTGTTCAAGATTATTTAACGAATCAAGTTCCTGACTAACTGTTTCAATTCGGGTAAAAATATCTCGACAGGCCTGCGCAAGAATCTCCCCTGCGGCGGTTAAATAGAGTTTTTTTCCAACCTGATCCATCAAGGGTTGCCCAACAGATTCTGATAGTTGCTTGATCTGAATAGATACTGCCGGTGGAGACAAATGCAATGACTCTGCTGTGCGCACGACACTCAGGTGATACGCTAAGGTATTAAAAATTTTTAACTGATGCAACGTTGCGTGACGTAATGCCATATAACCACCATTAAATTTTAATTTAACTCTACATTAAGATACTTTTACTGTTATTTATCGTCAAGCGCCATTATTGTTAACTTAACCCAGGATAGTCATATGGACCTGGTAAACACTGAAACGATAAGGAGATGTGAAATGAATACAGTAATTTACAATTCCGCTTTTAATGTTAAAGCCAAGGAAAATCGCAGCTCCTTTGGTAACCGTAACGTCGGTGGTATTGACCGAATATTCAGATTGGGCCTTGCGAGCATACTGATAATGGATATTTTACACGGCACGGGGATATTGGGACTAGAGCCTTATTTCACAATTGCCGCTATTCCTCTGGTTCTTACAGCAATATTAGCATGGGACCCTGTATATGCCATGTTTGGTGTTAGAACGGTAACTCTTCGAGGCTCAATGGAACAATCTGTTATCACCAGTAGAAAATTAAATGCCTATGCTGGTATTAATGTTGGTGCAATTGACAGACTCTTCAGGGCGACTCTGGCAAGCCTCTTGATTGCTACCCCATTTTTATGGACTGAGGCGGTAACTATTGGAGCTGCTGTTGCAAGCCTGAGTGGTATTGTAGTGATGATGACAGCCATATTTGGCTGGGATCCGATCTACGAGGCTGCTAATATGCATACGGCAACGGTAGACAATACCACAGCACCACAATCCAGTTATAGCGAACCACTGGATACCTTTGAGTTGTTTGATGAAGTAGATGGCGACGATGTTGATATCCTACTTAAAGCAGCATAAAAGATAATAATGAGACATGCCTGATTCAGGCCTGGCTTTTTTTCATATAAATAACCTGGGGAAAATTATAATTTAAAAGTCGATAAATTAACTCTGATGCCATCTAGTTATAACAAACACCCCATTCTAAATTATCATCACAGCGA
>CAZYTT010000058.1:0-12131 GCA_964650235.1 uncultured Gammaproteobacteria bacterium
GGTAACGGAAAGATCACATCTTCCCGTTGGCCATCCATGACCTGTATGTCTACATCCCTCATTTCCTGTAAACTATCCAGCACCTGTTCCACCAGAATCTCAGGCACAGAAGCGCCCGCAGTAACGCCAATGACCCTGCTTTCAGCCAGCCACTCAGCCTCTATCTCAGAGGCATTATCAATTAACCAGGCCTTCACACCATATTGCGAGGCTAGTTCACGTAGACGATTTGAATTTGAACTATTCGGGGAGCCGACAACGATAATGGCATCACATTTTGCTGCTAACTGTTTTACCGCATCCTGACGATTCTGTGTGGCATAACAGATATCATCTTTCTTCGGCCCGACGATACTAGGAAACCGATCACGTAACGCAGCAATGATATCCAGGGTATCATCAACAGATAATGTTGTCTGGGTAACAAAAGCCAGGCTATCCGGATCATTGACCCGCAGCCCGGCCACATCCTCAACGGACTCCACCAGGTACATGCTACGACCGTCCTTACCATGATATTGACCCAACGTCCCTTCGACCTCAGGATGTCCTGCATGGCCAATGAGCACACATTCGCGCGCCGATTTTTCATGACGCACCACCTCAAGGTGGACCTTGGTCACTAACGGACAGGTGGCATCAAATACTCGAAGACCGCGTTGTTGTGCATCAGCGCGCACCTGCGGAGACACACCATGGGCGCTGAAAACCACAACCGCACCATCAGGTACCTCGTCCAATTCTTCAACGAATACGGCCCCTTTTGCGCGCAGGTCATTAACCACATAACGATTATGGACCACTTCATGCCGTACATAGATCGGCGCCGAAAAAACATCGAGTACGCGTTCGACGATATCAATGGCGCGATTTACCCCGGCACAAAATCCACGGGGATTAGCCAGTATGATCTGCCTTTTATGATTCATTCATTCTCTTCTTTCGTATTGTTTGTAGATGCCCCTGATTGCAAAAGAGCATCCAGGATCAATAAAACAGCCCCGACAGTAATCGCTGAATCAGCGATATTAAACACGGGGAAATGCCAATCGGCATAATAGACATCAATGAAATCAATGACATGACCATACACCATTCTATCCCAGACATTCCCCAGCGCCCCGCCTAATATAAAGGCCAGAGCACTGGCCTGTAACCGTTGCCTAGCATTAAGACGACTCAACCACACCACCAGTAGCGTACTCACACCCAGCGCCAAGACGACAAAAAACCAGCGTTGCCAACCTGAGGCTGTACTGAGAAAACTAAAGGCCGCTCCCCTGTTTTCCGCCAGGGTCAGATTCAATGACGGAATGATGGGTAGCGGTTCATATAACATCAGATGGGCCATCGCCAGATGCTTGCTCCATTGATCCAGCACAAACACCAACACAACCAACCATAACCAGTGCAACCCGGTAGATTTAATCATAGCGGCTCCTAATCTTTACGCGCTGGCCTGCCTAGGCAAACCGACGTTGCTCACCGCTTCCGACGACATTGTCGACACATCGACCACATAATTCGGGATGTTCCGCATAGCTACCCACATCTTCACGCTGATGCCAACAACGAACACATTTCGTATGGCCTGATGCCCTGGCGACAATAAAAAGCTGCTCACCACCGGCATTCAACACAACAGCTGAACTGTCATCCGGCCGATCTGCGATTGGATGAGCCTCAGCTCCTGAAGTAATTAGCACAAACCTCAACTCATCACCTAACAGCGCCAGATCATCATGGAGCGCTTTCTCACAGTACAGGTCTACCTCGGCGGCCAGCGAAGATCCAATAGCGCCTTCACTACGCAACTTCTCCAGTTCTTTACTGACCAGTTCACGTACCTCAATAATCTTATGCCAATAGGCCGTATTCATGCGCGCATCACCTGGGACCTGGGGTAACTGATACCATTCCTCAAGTAATACCGAATCAGAATGATCACCGGGGATATGCTGCCAGATATCTTCGGCCGTAAAACTCAGTATCGGCATCAACCAGCGCACCAGGCCTTCAACGATATGATACATTGCTGTCTGGGCCGAGCGTCGTGCCAGACTATCTGCCTGGGTTGTGTATTGACGGTCCTTAATAATATCGAGGTAGAAACTACCCATTTCCACGGCACAAAAATTGTGTATCAGTTGATAGACCCGGTGAAAGGCGTATTCATGATAGGCCTGCTGGATCCTGGCCTGTAATTCTTTTGCTGCCATTAATGCCCATTGATCCAGTGCCAGCATGTTATCAACTACAACGATATGTTGGCTGGGATCAAAGCCATTCAGGTTGGCCAACAGGAATCGTGAGGTATTGCGCATCCGGCGATAGGCATCGGCACTGCGCTTGAGGATTTCATCTGAGACCGTCATCTCACCGGTATAATCTGTCGAGGCCACCCATAGACGCAGGATATCGGCGCCCAGTGAATTAAAAATTTTCTGTGGCGCAACCACATTACCAACTGATTTGGACATCTTGCGACCATCAGCATCGACAGTAAAACCATGTGTTAATACGGCCCGATATGGGGCATGCGCTGACATCGCCACCGAAGATAGTAATGATGACTGAAACCAGCCCCGATGTTGATCCGAGCCTTCCAGGTATAAATCAGCAGGATGGGACAGCGCCGGGTTTTGTTGTAACACCGCGAAATGAGTGACCCCAGAATCAAACCAGACATCCAGGGTATCAACCACCTTGTCATATTGATCCGCCTGATCACCGAGCAATTCAGCAGACTCAAGATCAAACCAGGCATCTACCCCATCGACTTCAACGCGCTGGGCAATGGCCTCAATAAATTCGGCCGTACGTTCATGTAACTTACCGTTCGTCTTGTGCACAAACAGCGGAATCGGCACACCCCAGGTCCGCTGACGCGAAATACACCAGTCCGGGCGTTTTTCGACCATACCCTCTATACGGGCCTGACCCCAGTCAGGCATCCACTCTACCTGCTTAATATTTTCCAACGCCTGCGCCCGCAGATCGTTCTGCTCCATACTGATAAACCACTGGGAGGTGGCACGAAAAATGATCGGTGTCTTGTGTCGCCAACAATGTGGATAGCTGTGCCTCAACGCCGCCTCATGTAACAGGGCCCCCTGAATCTTAAGGGTCTCGATTACCTGGATATTGGCTGAAAAAACGTGCTGGCCACCGAACAACGGGGTATCAGGAAGAAAGCAACCATTGCTATCGACCGGGTTATCGACACTGAGCCCATAGCGTTGGCCAACGACATAGTCATCCTGACCGTGCCCGGGCGCCGTATGTACAGCACCGGTACCGGCATCCGCTGTCACATGGTCACCATTAATCACCGGCACCTCTCGATCATAAAAAGGGTGCATTAGCTTAAGACCATCGAGGGCATCCCCCCTTGCATAGGCCAGTACGCGATAGTCTTCAATACCATAGCGCAGCATGACATCCTTGAGTAATTGATCGGCGACAACCAGGCGCTCAACCCCCTGGGCTGATTCACACTGAACAACGACATAATCATAGCCTGGATTTAATGCCACGGCCTGATTAGCTGGTAGGGTCCATGGGGTCGTTGTCCAGATAACAACAGAGACGGGACCTTCACCCTCACGGTCAGGGACATGATGACAGCGCTCAAACAATGACTCTTCATCCAGCACCGTAAAGCGGACATCAATGGCCGGCGAGGTCTTATCTTCGTATTCAACCTCGGCCTCCGCCAATGCCGAACCGCAGTCACAACACCAGTGAACCGGCTTAGCCCCTTTATGTAGATGACCATTAGCAATAACACCGCCGAGTGCGCGAATTATATCGGCCTCAAACCTGGGCGCCATTGTCAGATAGGGTCGATCCCAGTCACCTAGGACACCCAGTCGTTTAAAATCTTTTCGCTGCTTATCGACCTGTTTAAGGGCATAGTCACGACAGGCCTGACGAAACGTGCGCTCATCAACCTTGCGCCCCGCCTTACCGACCTTTTTTTCAACCTGCAATTCAATGGGCAGACCATGACAGTCCCAACCTGGCACATAGGGGACATCCAGACCATCAAGAGACCGCGACTTGATAATAATATCCTTTAGCACCTTATTTACAGCGTGACCTATATGGATCTCACCATTCGCATAGGGCGGCCCATCATGAAGGATAAACTGCTCTCTACCCTTACGTTGCTCGCGCAGACGGGCATAGACGTTTTTACTTGCCCAGCCCTTTAAAAACTGAGGTTCTCTATTGGCAAGACTGGCCTTCATCGCAAAGGCCGTCTTAGGGAGGTTCAAGGTTTCTTTATAATCAGCCATGTAATTTCACTTCGTTTCCATATAACAACACCAAACGCTTGATGAGATTAACTGTTCACCGATACTGAGGCATTCCGGACAGCTATTAACACTTAACACGTAGATGCTGGATCTGTTCACTTTTATCATTAAATAAGTTATGGGCCTGTTGCACATCAAGATCTATCTGCCGCTTCAACAGATCGAGCGAATCAAATCGACGTTCATCACGGAGCCGGGCTAAAAAGACCACCTGGACATGATGACCATAGACATCCTGATCAAAATCGAGCAAATGTACCTCCAGCACACAGCGTTGCCCATCAACACTCGGACGCACACCGACATTGGCAACACCATCGACAGGCTCTTTATCCAGTCCGTAGACACTGACGGCAAAAACGCCCCGCAAGGGTGATACATGGCGGTGCAAATAGATATTCGCCGTTGGGAAACCCAGCTGTCGTCCACGCTTGTCACCATGCACTATACGACCCGATATATGATAAGGCCGACCCAGCAGTTTGCTCGCTGTATTTAAATCACCCTGCGCCAGGGCATCACGAATCCTGGTACTACTGACACGCTCGTTATCGATATAAAAGGTGTGCATATTCACAACCTGAAAGCCAAAGCGTTTCCCTGCCCCCTGTAACAACGCCAGGTCACCCTGGCGTCGGGCACCGAAACGAAAATCATCACCGACAATTAGACAGCGCACACCCAATTGCCGCACCAACAACTGCTCAATAAAATCTTCAGCGGTCATCGTAGCGAAGGCTCGATTAAAGCGTAGACATAACACCCGATCTACGGCATAGCGTCGCATCGACTGCAGCTTTTCCCTTAACCGTGTCAGTCGTGCCGGAGGTCCTTTCACCCTGCCCTGAGATGCAAAGTACTCCTGCGGATAAGGCTCAAATATCGCAATATAACCCGGCAATCCAAGCTGTTGCGATTTTTCAATCAACTGAGCCAGCACCGCCTGATGTCCCAGATGTAGGCCGTCAAAATTGCCAATTGTTAGGACACAACCACGATGACCTGGACGTAGATTATGTTGCCCACGTATTAATTTCACTGCGACTCACCCCGACATAACGATCGAGCGGGCCCAGCGTCTCTGTGACTAGACTTTAAAAAGCGAGAAGTAAACTTATCAGCTCGGCCACCATTAGGACAGACATCACAATTTATCAGAGGAAAAGCTATTGTCACCCAGGGCCTCAATCGCCAATCAGCGATATTTATTCTAAAACAGTTGATTATAAACTAGATTTCTCAGTTGTCACTCAATCGCCCGAGACTTAAACTGAGCTACACGCAATCCCATCAACCATAGCGTGGTGAAATAGACGGTCGCACCAACACCTACCCACATTAACAGGTGGGTTATTCGCTGCATCAGGCCCCACTGGAACCAGGCTGACTGATCACCGATACCCCAGAATAAAACGGCCACCATTATCAGTCCTGCTAACAGGACTTTGCCAGCAAAGTTTGCCCAGCCAGGGGGCAAGACAAAGACACCCGTCCGAACCAGCTGACTGTATAACAGACCCGCGTTAATAATGGCCGACATTGATGTCGCCAGAGCCAAGCCCGCATGTGGGGCGGCCTGCTCCAAGAAGACCCAGGGCACTACCAGGGCAACATTCAGAATCATATTGGCTACCATCGCAATGATGCCAATGCGTACTGGCGTACGTGTATCCTGACGGGAATAAAACCCTGTTGCCAATACTTTAATCAGGATAAATGCCATCAACCCAAGGGCATAAGCCATCAAACTGGCTCGCGCCATCTCAACATCATGACCTGAAAATTCGCCGTAGTGAAAAATAGTCGTCAATAATGGGCCGGCCAGGACAAACAGACCCAGCGCCGCCGGCACACCAATCAGGACGACCAACCGCAAGGCCCAGTCCATAGTTGCCCGATAGTCAGCACCGGACTCGCTGGCATGATGCCGCGATAATGACGGCAGGATCACCGTTGCCAGGGCAATACCAAAGACACCGAGTGGAAACTCTACCAGACGATCAGAATAATAGAGCCAGCTGACACTACCCGTTGCCAGAAAAGAGGCTATCAGGGTATCGAATAAGAGATTAATCTGCACCACCGAAGAGCCAAAAATAGCGGGTAACATCAATCGACCAATGCGTTTTACCCCCTCATGCCGCCGTCCTGGCGAAAGGGCCAGACGAGGCCGGGGCAATAACTTCAGACGATAGAGGAAGGGCAACTGAAATAATAACTGGGCAACACCGGCAATAAAGACTCCCCAGGCCAGCCCCATGACCGGCTCATCCATCTGCGGGGCCAGCCACAGGGCGCCCATTATTAGACTCAGATTCAAAAACACGGGGGTAAAGGCCGGCACGGCAAAACGGCCATAACTGTTCAACACACCACCGGCTAGGGCAGTCAGTGATATGAAAAATATATAGGGAAAGGTGATCCGCACCATGGTCACGGTCAGGTCATATTTTGCCTCATTACCACTAAACCCTGGGGCAAAGGCCATAATTAGCAATGGCGCCGCAATCACGCCCACCAGACTAACAATAAACAGCACCAAGCCAAGCGTACCGGTTACATGTTCGAGTAACTGCCGCACCTCATTATGTTCACGTTGAGCCTTATATTCACTAAGTACCGGGACAAAGGCCTGGGAAAAGGCCCCTTCGGCAAACAGGCGCCGTAAAAAATTTGGTATACGAAAGGCGACAAAAAAGGCATCAGCCCCCATACCGGCTCCAAAAAGACGAGCCAGGATGATATCACGCGCCAGTCCCAGCACCCGGGACAGCATCGTCATACCACCAACCGTAAGCGTCGATTTAAACAAAGGTTGACTCCTTACCCACCACAATCCCCCTATTATGCTGCAAGCACAGCCATAGCCAGACAACCCGTTATTTTTCTTAATAAAACGGCATATTACCCGTGAACCCGACAATCGCCAACCGGCATCGGCATGAAATAATAGGCATAAACAGGCCCATCAACTTAAGGCTTGACAAACAGACGAGAATTCTTCATAGTTTCGTGCTGTTTTACACTAGTTACTACGTAATTATTTTTCAGGAGTCGACATTGGCCAATTCAGCCCAAGCCAAAAAGCGCGCCCGTCAGGCAGTTAGAAATCGCGCTAATAATTTCAGCATGCGTTCACGTATGCGTACTGCAATAAAAAAAGTCATTAACGCTATTGCTGCGGGTGACAAGGAACAGGCACAAGAGGCGTATCAGAACGCTGTTCCACTGATCGACTCTACTGCCCGCAAAGGCATTATTCACATGAATAAGGCTGCACGCCACAAGAGCCGCCTCAACAAGCAGCTTGTGAACCTCTAAGCGGTCAATACTGAATACAGTTTAAAAAAGCCGGTCATCGATCGGCTTTTTTAGTACTGCTGATCTTGCTAATTATCGGCCTGTTACAACACCACCAGGTTATCACGATGAATCAACTCCGGCTCATCGACATAACCGAGTAACGTCTCTATCTGGTCCGACGCATGCCCGGCAATACGCCCAGCCTCTTCGGCATTATAATTGACCAGACCACGAGCCACCTGTCGACCCTCGGCATCCAGACAGGCCACCAACTCACCCCGTCGAAAATCACCCGCCACCCTGGTTACACCTACCGCCAACAGACTTCGCCCTGAACGCCTCAGCACCTCAACGGCACCTGCATCCAGGACCAGAGAACCGTGCAGCTCCAGACGACTCGCTAACCACTGCTTTCTCGCCACCAACGGCGCCTTCGCAGGCACAATTAAGGTACCAATATCCTCACCCGCGGCTATACCAAGCAAAACATCCTCCTGCCGGCCGGCCGCAATTATAGTCGCGGCACCGGATTGCGCGGCACGCCGAGCCGCCAGCACTTTAGTCAACATACCACCACTACCCAGGCGACCAACACCACCACCGGCCGCCATCTGCTCCAGCCCTTCATCATCGGCCCTGGCCTCGGTAATTAACGGTGTACCAGGGTTTGTACGGGGATCATCCTCATACATACCCGGCTGATCAGTCAACAGCACCAGTAACTCGGCATCGATCAGATTAGCCACCATTGCCGCCAGGGTATCGTTATCACCAAACCGTAATTCCTGGCTAGCAACGGTATCATTTTCATTCACAACCGGAATAACACCCAGGGTCAACAGGGTCTGCAAGGTACTGCGGGCATCCAGATAGCGTTGACGATCTGACAAGTCATCATGAGTCACCAGAATCTGCGCCGTATGGAGGTCATGGACCTGAAAAATAGTTTCATAGGTCTGCACCAACCCCATCTGACCAATTGCCGCCGCCGCCTGTAACTGATGCAGGGCATGGGGGCGTTTGCGCCAGCCCATCCGCGCCATTCCTTCGGAAACTGCACCCGAAGAGACTAACACTATCTCAATACCGGACTGACGCAGACGGGCAATCTGAGCAGCCCATGCAGCGATCAGTTTACGATCCAGACCCTGGCCATCATTTGTTAAAATTGAACTGCCAACCTTGACGACCCAACGTCGTGATTGCCCTAATTTTTTTCTAGTATTCATGCGCAAATTTCTACACTACCGGCTTAACCAACACAAGCACTCAAAATGCCGCCATGCGGCTTCAAGATTCGATCAGGGACTCATTCGCCTGTTCCAGGAAATCCATTATCTGATAGACCAGGCCCTGCATACCATCTGCATTGGCCGCAGAGACATGGAACACAGGCCCCTGCCAGGGCAGCCGTGACACCAGCTCGTCACAAAAGGCCTTCACCTCATCGGCAGGCATCAGATCCGTCTTATTCAACACCAACCAGCGTTCGCGATTTGCCAGCTCGGCACTGAATTTGACCAACTCCTGCTCTATACGCAGAACATTATCAACTGGATCAGACTGATCTGGCGGAAGGATATCAACCAGATGTAATAACAAGCGGGTACGTGACAGATGCTTAAGAAACTGTATACCCAGGCCAGCGCCATCGGCAGCACCCTCGATCAACCCCGGCACGTCGGCAATAACAAAGCTGCGCTCCGCATCCACCCGAACTACACCCAAATTCGGATACAACGTTGTAAAGGGATAATCTGCCACCTTGGGGCGAGCGGCAGAGACCGACCGAATCAGGGTCGACTTTCCAGCATTAGGCAATCCCAGCAGACCGACATCCGCCAACAATTTCAGCTCGAGGTGAAGATTGCGCAATTCACCAAGCGTCCCCTTGCTCGTCTGACGCGGGGCACGATTAACACTACTCTTGTAACGCGTATTACCCAGACCATGAAAACCACCCTTGGCGACCAACAGCTGCTGTTCATGCTCCAGCACCTCACCAATAACCTCTTCGGTGTCACTATCACGCACGATGGTGCCTAACGGCACCCGCACCACCAGGTCATCGCCACTTTTTCCAGTACGATTCTCACCCTTACCGGGCTGACCATTTTCAGCTCTAAAACTGCGGTTATGTCGGAAGTCGACCAGGGTATTAAGCCCCTGATCGGCGCATAAATAGACGTCACCACCATCGCCACCATCACCACCATCAGGTCCGCCAAAGGCAATATATTTTTCGCGCCGAAAACTGAGGCAACCACTGCCCCCGTCACCAGCCTTAGTCTGGATTGTTACTTCATCTACAAATTTCATTATCCACCGCCTAAAAATGGCGTACAATAATCACAACAATATATTTACACCACACAGAAACAACAAAGCCCCGTACTAGACGGGGCTTTGAATATCACGGGGTAAAACCTGCGCTTTAGCCAGCTACGATACTGATAAAACGACGTTTCTTTGCCCCTTTTATTTCAAACAACACCTTACCGTCAGCCTTAGCAAACAAGGTGTGATCGTGACCAACACCGACATTGGTACCTGCATGAAACTGTGTTCCACGCTGGCGTACCAGAATATTTCCGGCAAGTACTTCCTGGCCACCGTAGCGCTTCACGCCCAATCGTTTGGATTCTGAATCGCGACCGTTACGACTACTACCACCTGCTTTTTTATGTGCCATTGTTCAATCCTACCCTAAATTACCGTGTGACTACCTAGCTAACAATCAGCTGGCAGAAATACCTGTGATCTTCAGTTCAGTATATGACTGACGATGTCCCATTTGCTTACGCGAATGTTTACGGCGACGAAACTTGACGATTTTAATCTTCTTACCGCGCCCCTGAGCCTGAACAGTAGCGGTTACTTTGCCACCGGCGATATATGGTTCGCCGATTGTTACCGACTCACCATCACTCACTACCAGCACCTTATCAAAATCGACGGATGCGCCTTCATCAACAGCCAGCTTCTCGACCCGAAGGACATCGCCTTCAGCGGCCCGATACTGCTTGCCACCGGTCATAAATACCGCGTGCATAACTCGAACTCCAAAATAATGATTCTGAGCGTCCACCGCTCAACGAAACGGGCAATTCTATCCTGTCTAGACTGACACGTCAATGACTTCACCACTTGTCAGATGATACCTTTCCCACCTACAATATCGCAAACACCAAGCAGTGGATCCTACCCAAATACATGCGCCCAGAAGCAGCCCTGACTGAAGACCTGAACCTTGACGCTATCCGCGCCCTGATTGAGACGGATATGTCCACCGTGGATATCCTGATCAAACAACGGTTGCAATCCGAGGTCGTTCTTATCAATCAGCTCGGAAACTACATTATAAGTAATGGCGGCAAACGGCTGCGCCCTATCTTGGTCCTTCTCAGCGCCCACGCCTGCCAATACAAGGGCGAAAAACATTTTAATATTGCTGCAATTATTGAATTTATCCATACTGCCACACTCATTCACGATGACGTGGTTGACGCCTCCGAGATGCGTCGCGGCAAAGAAACTGCCAACACTATATGGGGCAATGAGGCCAGCGTTTTAGTGGGCGATTATCTCTATTCCCGCGCCTTTGAAATGATGGTCGATGTTGGCCAAATGCGTATCATGGAGATCCTGGCCCACGCCACCAATGTCATTGCCGAGGGCGAGGTCATGCAATTACTCAATTGCCATGATGCCGACACCACCGTCGAGCGCTACCTGCACGTCATCCACTGCAAGACCGCAAAGTTATTCGAGGCCGCTGCCCAGCTTGGCGCCATCCTGGCAGGACGGCCTGCCGATGAAGAACAGGCACTTGCCAATTACGGCAAACACCTCGGCACCGCCTTTCAGCTCATTGATGACACACTGGATTACAGCGCCACCAGTGAAGACATTGGTAAGAATATCGGTGACGACCTGGCTGAAGGCAAACCAACACTACCCCTGCTCTATGCCATGACCAACGGTAACGATGAACAACGCCAGATCATCCGTCAGTCAATCGAAGCAGGCGGACTAGATCACATCGACAGCGTCCTTGCTGCTATTGAATCAACCAACGCACTGACCTACACAACGAAGGTTGCCGAAAAGGAAGCTCAAAAGGCTGCTGACTCAATCAAGATGCTACCCGCATCGTCGTACAAAGAGGCACTAATAGCCCTGGCACAATTTGCCGCCCATCGTAGTTTTTAACTGAATTACCAATAAATAAATTGACGCATTCGGGGTGTAGCTCAGCCTGGTAGAGCACTGCCTTCGGGAGGCAGGGGCCGGAGGTTCAAATCCTCTCACCCCGACCAATTAAATCAATTGGTTAGGCACCCAAATTGACTCATCATACTTTCACGGTGCCCAAATGGCGCCCACATTGCGCCCACATTTTTTCCAATTTATTTCTCTAAGCAAGATTTATTAAAAATATGACCACTACCTGTGTTGTCAGTTTTATGAAGTCATTTACGATAATATAGATATCCGCAAACGGCC
>CAZYTT010000059.1:0-11810 GCA_964650235.1 uncultured Gammaproteobacteria bacterium
CCACCGACCCCAGCATTATGAATGCTGTGCTCTAACCAACTGAGCTACATAGCCAAAAGAAAAAAATGCTCTCACTTAATTGCAAGAGGCCGTATTCTAATAAAAACTTGGGCCGCTGACCAGCCCGTCAGACATTAAATCTAAAATGTACGACATCTCCGTCCTGGACGATGTAATCTTTCCCTTCCAGCCGCCATTTTCCGGCATCTTTGGCCCCCTGCTCTCCCTTGCAAGCAACAAAATCGTCGTAGGCAATGACTTCTGCCCGGATGAAGCCCTTTTCAAAGTCACCATGGATCACACCTGCCGCCTGAGGAGCGGTCGCCCCACACGACACGGTCCAAGCCCTGACCTCCTTGACCCCTGCTGTAAAATAGGTCTGCAGACCCAATAAACGATAACCGGCACGGATCACCCGATCCAGGCCCGGCTCATCCAGCCCCAAGTCGTCCATAAACTCCTGCCGGTCCTCTTCAGACAACTCGGCAATATCGGCCTCGATAGCCGCACAGACCGCTACGATCTCCGCCCCTTCAAGCTCGGCCAGAGACCTGACCTTATCCAGCATAGGGTTGTCGGAAAACCCATCGTCATTGACATTGGCCACATACATGGTCGGTTTAATCGTCAACAGGTGGAGTTCATAAACAGCCGTTAATTCATCCTCTGACAACCCCATAGAGCGGACCGGGTCACCATTATCAAGATGCTGTCTTATCCGCTCGAGGAGCGACTGAAGCGCCAGAGCCTCCTTTTTACCCGAACGGGTCTCTTTAGTCACCCGCAACAGACGCTTCTCTACTGACTCAAGGTCAGCCAGTGCCAGTTCTGTATTAATAATATCGATATCGCGTAAAGGATCAACATTGCCACTGACATGAGTGATGTCATCATTTTCAAAACAGCGTACGACATGGGCGATGGCCTGGGTTTCACGAATATTGGCCAAAAACTTGTTCCCCAGCCCTTCCCCCTTGGAAGCCCCGGCGACTAGCCCGGCAATGTCGACAAATTCCATCGTCGTAGGCAGCGTCCTTTGCGGTTTGACAATTTCGGCCAGAAAATCGAGACGTGGATCAGGCATGGGCACGACCCCAACATTGGGCTCGATCGTACAAAAGGGATAATTAGAGGCCTCAATGCCCGCCTTGGTGAGAGCATTAAATAGCGTGGATTTACCCACATTAGGCAACCCGACAATACCGCATTTAAATCCCACACCAACTCTCCTAATTAAGATTCAGAAATAATTATCGACTATGTAATTTCTGCTGAGCCTGGCTAAACTCGCCATCCATGATCATCGGCATAATGGCTACGGCGTCCTGTATAGCCACATCAATACTGTCACGCTCAGCAGCCAAGGGACGTTGCAATACATAATCAACTACTTGCTTGCTATTGCCCGGATGACCAATACCAATACGCAAGCGCATAAACCCGGCGTCATTACCACGCGCCGTAATAATATCTCTCAGACCATTATGGCCACCATGGCCACCACCGACCTTTAACCTCAGTTTGCCAACGTCAATATCCAGTTCATCATGGGCAACCAAGATATCCTTTGTGTCAAAGCGATAAAAATTGCTGAGTGCGGCAACAGACTGACCACTACGATTCATATAGGTGGCGGGCCTCAACAGATAGACCTTAGAGCCACTAATCTCTATTTTTGCTACATCACCGTGAAAACGTTTTTCCGGATGAAATGAGGCCCCGTGCTGGGCCGCTAGTTCTTCAACAAAACAGAAACCGGCATTATGGCGGGTATGCTGGTAACCCGAACCGGGATTACCCAGACCTACGATCAATTTCATATTTACGGATGCAACTCCAGGTAAAGCGTGGTGCGGCCCGAGCGGGCCGCAACCAAGCAGACTTTACTCACCACCTTCTTCAGATGCGTCTTCACCAGCGGCTTCATCAGTATCTGAAGTCTCTTCCTTGGCAGCGCGAGGCATATGAATAGACACAACCGGCAGATCATGTTCTGGGCCATGCTGCAGCTCGATCAGCTCAATGCCTGACCCCAGTTTAAGATCTGATAGATGCAGGGTCCCGTTCAGTTCTAATACTGTCAGATCTGCCTCAATGAATTCAGGCAGGTCTTTTGGCAGACAACTAATCTCCACATCATTAATCAGATGCGCGACGATACCACCCTGTTTAACACCTGGGGCTACATCTTCACCAATAAAGTGTATCGGTACATGCATACGCAGTTTTTCATCGGCATTTACACGCATAAAATCGGCATGCAAGATTGTCGGCTTATAAGGATGACGTTGAAGATCCTTCAAAACAGCCTTTTCTGCCTTACCATCGATATTCACGGTCAGGATATGTGAATAGAAGGCCTCTTGCTCAAGACTATGTACAATCTTGTTATGCTCCAGGACCAGTGATTGAGGATCACTCCCACCACCATAAATTACAGCAGGCACCTTATTCTCACGACGCAGGCGGCGGCTCGCACCTTTCCCCAAGTCAGTGCGAATGGTTGCCTCTAGCTCAAAATTCAGACTCATTCGTATTTCTCCACTTAATTAAATGTGATGCTGTAACCGCGACCAGTTACAACAACCTTTTTTCAGATCATCAACAACAGTGACGATCTTGAAACGGTATTAGTCCATATAAATTGAACTAACGGACTCTTCCATATTGATCCGGCGCATTGTCTCGGCCAACATATCTGCAATACTTAATTGTCGAATGCGTTGACTGTGATGCGCCTGCTCACTGAGAGGAATGGTATCACTTACGACCAGCTCATCGAGCTCTGATTGATTCAGTCGCTCAACGGCCTGACCGGACAGTACCGGATGGGTACAATAGGCAACAACCTTGGCCGCCCCTTTCTCTTTCAACACCCGTGCAGCCTCACACAGGGTACCGGCCGTATCGACCATATCATCAACAAGGATACAGTGACGCCCATTGACATCACCAATAATATTCATAATCTTGGCCACATTAGGTGCAGGGCGACGCTTATCGACGATCGCCAGTTCTGCGCCACCGAGCTGCTTGGCCAGGGCCCGCGCTCTTACTACCCCACCAACATCGGGTGACACAACCATCATATTGGGGTATTTCTGGCGCCATATATCGGTCACCAGCACCGGTGATGCATAGACATTATCAACCGGGATATCAAAAAAGCCCTGAATCTGATCAGCATGCAGATCAACGGTCAGGACACGATTAATCCCCACCGCAGTTAACATATCGGCAACAACCCTGGCACTGATCGGCACCCTTACTGAGCGTGGACGTCGATCTTGCCTGGAGTAACCGAAATAGGGAATAACCGCCGTGATTCGATAAGCCGAAGAGCGCCTCAGCGCATCGGCAATCAATATCAACTCCATGACATTATCGTTGGTCGGGGCACAGGTTGGCTGGACTATGAATACGTCCTTACCCCTTACATTCTCCAGTATCTCGACAGCAATCTCACCATCACTGAACTGCTCAACATTGGCCTTACCCAACGGAATATTCAGGCGACTGGCAATATCATGCGCCAAGCGGGCATGAGCATTACCTGTAAATACCATCATACGACTGTCAGGCCCGGAATAACTCCCACCACCCGTATAATTTACCTTGGCCACATGAACGCCCTTCCAAACATTTTTTAAATGGCTGGGGTGCCAGGATTCGAACCTGGGTATGCGGGAATCAAAATCCCGTGCCTTACCACTTGGCGACACCCCATCAACTTCTCAAAATATGGGTATTGAAAATACCCACCACTATAGCTATTCAACCCGTTCTAACTTGTCCAGAACAGGTGAACGATTTATCCCACGTGCTACTAAGCCCGTAAACTCGGATGGTAATTGCTGAAAAACCGCATCAGCCTCAGACCGACTCGATAATGCCACAAACACACAGGCCCCCGTGCCACTCATCCGTGCTGCACCGAATTGCGCTAACCAATCCAGCGCAGCCGCTACCGGTGGGAACCGTTTGCGGACCACAGCCTCGCAGACATTTTCTACCTGACTCGTATTGCGTCCGGAAAGAAAGCCGCCTATTGTAATCGGTTGGCAATCACGTTTCAATTGCGGAGCAGAGAAAATATCAGCTGTCGCCACCTGGCAGTCCGGAATAAGGACAACAAACCAGGTCTCCGGAGGCTCTATCGACACCAGCGCCTCCCCTACACCTTCCGCCCAGGCTGCATGGCCATGGACAAACACCGGCACATCAGCCCCCAATTGCAGTCCCAGTGCCGCTAACTGCGATTGATCCAGACCTGCACCCCACAGCCTGTTCAATACCAATAAGGTTGTCGCCGCATCCGAGCTACCACCACCCAGACCACCGCCCATCGGCAGACGTTTATCTATATAGATATCAATGCCAGCCCGACCGCCAACATATTCACGCAGCAGTCGGGCAGCACGGACACACAGATCATCTTCATTGCCCACACCCGTCAGTGAAGTACAGCGTTTTATCTGATCGTCATTGCGGGGAATAAAAGCCAGTCGATCGCCATAATCCAGGAACTGAAAGACCGTCTGTAACAGATGATAACCATCAGCGCGACGCCCCGTAATATGTAGAAATAGATTGAGCTTTGCCGGGGCCGGCCACCAATCGGGCGCATTTATCATCATTGCACGGCCTTCACCGGGTCAACGTCCGGGAGACTCATTTGCCAACGATCCAGCACCATCCGAGCGCTAAGCATTGGGTGGGTCAAACGTATTTTACGCGGCAGGTACACACCCGCCACCCATTGATAATCCGTATATTCAACCAGCCAGCCATCCTGTTCCAGTGACAGCAGACGGCCCTGGTCAGCCAGGATTTCACGCACATCCGTGCCAGGCGCAGGGACCCCAAGCACCCAGTAACGCAGACCGCTCAGGGGTATATACCAGCCCAGCTCATCCTGCATCAATGCCAGACTATTCTTAGTCCTGACGACAGCCTGTCCGGGGCGAAATAAACTCACGCTGCCACTCGCATCACCCCGAATATCGGCGACCTGTTGCCCCAGAAAGGACATCAATCGAATATCATAACCGGCGGCCGCCTGTTGCCAGAACAGATTCAACTTACCTGAACCCTCCGCACTAGTTATCGCTACTCGGCCATTAAGCTGCCAGTCCTGCAAACCCTGCAAAAATTCCCGTCGTTGCGACCAGGACCCGTCACTGAACAGATCATGTTCAGGACCATAGGTAGCGCACGCGGACAACACTACAAACATTAAAAAAACAGGAATTTTAATCAGACCAGACATTTCGACCCGCCACCCACAGGCAGCAAACTATAACCCTAAGACAATATTGCCGCTCAGGATAACACGGCAGGACTTATTGCCCGAAACGCTTCATGACATCACGCACCAGTTCACCATCAGGCGATTTTTCCAGCGCCTGTTTCCAGACATCACGCGCCTCCTCATGCTCCCCGCGCATCCACAGGACCTCACCAAGATGGGCTGAAACCTCTTCGTCATCAAACAATGCCAATGAACGGCGCAGATAATCGACTGATTCATCCAGGCGACCCAACTTATAGAGCACCCACCCCATACTATCCAGAATGGCACCACTATTGGGACGCAACTGAACGGCACGCTCAAGATAACCATAGGCCTCTTGGTAGCGAGTGGTGTGATTAGACATCGAAAATCCGAGGGAATTGAGCGCTGCCACATCATCAGGCCTCTGTCCCAGCACCCTGACCAGATTTCGTTCCACCACCTCGAACTGCCCTAACTTATCAGCCAGGATCGCCTGACTAATCAACAGCTGCCGATCTTGAGGTGCACGTACAAGCGCACTTTCATAGACAGCAAGGGCCTGATCCAGCTGACCATCACTCTCCAGGATGCGACCATCAAGGGCATCAATACGATTTAAATCCGCTGGATTGGATAGTCGTAACTTATCCAGGTTGGCCCGCGCCAGCAATACATCACCGTGACGTGCTAATAGACCTGCCAAGCTGAGCTGGGCATCGGTAAAGTGCTCACCACTCTCTACAGCAGCATAATAATCGATAGCACTATCAGACTGGTCGAGCATCTCGGCTAACTGGCCCAGGTAAAAATTGGCCGCATCTAATCGTCGGCCCATATCTACCAGTCGATGTAACAGGTCTTGCGACTGATCCAGTGCATTGAGCTGCATCGACAATAATGCCGCCACAAAAATAGCATCCTCGTTCCTGGGCTGATTCTCCACCACCCACAGATACTGCTCCAGGGCATCATCTAACTGCCGTGTCTCTACCAACAAACGGGCATAATTCAGTCGCACCGCAACCGAATCGGGAAACTTCTTCAACACACCCGCCAGATAAATCGCAGCCTCATAAGGGTGATCCTGCATACGCAAGACCCGGGCGTATAGATTCATCGCCTCCAGCTGCTGCGGACGCTGCTTCAGCACCGCCTCCAGAGCTGTCCGGGCAGCGGCCAACTCATTGTTATGTATGGCAATATAACCTAGGGCAAATAAGGCATCCGGATTATTGGGATGCCTCTTGGCCAGACTGACCATAGCCCTGTAACCTGTGCGGATATCCTGAATCTGATTGTGCTGTACTAACGAAACCACCAGCTGATAGAGCAACTCACTGCTCTCAGCACCATGACCCAGCATATAATCGAGATGCTCCTGAACACCCTGGTCATCACCGTTCCTGATAAGGGCCGCGATAGCCGCCTCACGGGCCGTACGATCATCCGGACGCAGGGTTACCCACAACCTCCCGGCGGCCAGGGCTGCGGTATCATTACGCGAGAACAGGGCCATACGCGTCGCATTCTCCGCGATCCGTGGATCACGGGACTCCTGCGCCACCAGCAAATAGAGGTCTGCCGCCCAGCTATATTGCTGTTCCTGAGCCGCCATATCAGCGGACAGCAGTCGAAACAGGATTGAGCCGGTTAACTCAACATTGGGGAGATCCTGCTCTACGGGGGCCACTTCTGGCGCGGCTTTCCCTAGATCACCACCCCGATCAGCGGCGGTCATAGACGCACATCCGGACAAAAGTGCGCTCAGGAATACAAAAATATTTAGATAAATTGTTGGCATAAAAGGCATAACGGCTGTCACTGGCTTTTTCATTACTTTATAATAGCATGGTTAAATTATAGACAAATTCCGTTTCTTGCGACCGGTTTTTGTTATAGTCACGTGCTTTGACAGCCAATAAGTGCCAAAGGTCCATAAAATCACTACCATGCCGCTGCTGACAATCGGGTTAAATCACAGAACGGCTCCTGTTCATATCCGTGAACGGGTGGCCTTTGCCCCCGAGCAATTACCTGAAATCCTGCATAGCCTGACTGAGCAATCACTGGTCAGCGAAGCGGCTATTCTGTCGACCTGTAATCGCACCGAAATGCTCTGCAGTATGGACGAACATAACAGTAAGGACCTGATTAACTGGTTCCGAGAGTTCCACAAGCTCACTGCAGCGGAAGTTGATCCCTATCTTTATGTCTATCCCGACCAGGATGCCGTCCGCCATGTGCTTCGGGTCGCCAGCGGCCTGGACTCGTTAATCCTGGGCGAACCACAGATCCTTGGTCAGCTCAAGGACGCCTACAGCACGGCCCAGCAATCAGGCACTATAGGTAAACTGCTGGGGCGTCTGTTCCAGCATACCTTCTCGGTCGCCAAACAGATCCGCACAGACACCGCCATCGGCGCCAGCTCGGTTTCGGTTGCCTATGCCACCGTCAGCCTGGCCAAGCAGATTTTTACTGACCTGAATCAGCATACGGCATTATTAATTGGCGCTGGCGAGACGATTGAACTCGCCGCCCGACACCTGAAACAGAACGGCATTAAGCGCCTGATCATTGCCAACCGGACCCTGGCCAGGGCCGAGGCCCTCGTCACTGAGTTTGAAGGCGCCGCTATCACCCTGGAAGAGATTCCCGCCTATCTGGCCGAGGCCGACATCGTCATTTCATCAACGGCCAGTCCCTTGCCTATATTAGGTAAAGGCGCGGTCGAACGGGCCATCAAGCAACGCAAGCATCAACCTATATTAATGGTCGATATCGCCGTGCCACGGGATATTGAACCCGAGGTCGGCGATCTCAATGATATCTACCTCTATACCGTAGATGACCTTCAGGAGATCATTCAGGAAGGCCTGCGTTCTCGGCAGGAGGCCGCCCTACAGGCAGAAGATATTATCGACACCCAGGTCAACAGTTTTATGGGCTGGCTGCGATCACTAGAGGCTACCCCCACCATCTGCCGTTATCGCACGCAGATGGAACGCTACCGCGATGAGGAAGTACTGCGTGCGCTTCATCTACTCAAACAGGGCAATGAACCTGAGCAGGTCATTGCTAATCTGGGCCGTCTATTAACCAATAAAATCATTCATCACCCCAGCATGAAGCTACGCCGCGCCGGTTTTGAAGGCCGTAAAGACCTGCTAACACAGGCCCAGGATCTGCTTGGACTGGATGACGAATCATGATGAAGGCCAGCATCCAGAGTCGGCTAGACACAGTCAGCGAACGCCACCAGGAACTGGAGGCCCTGCTGGCCGACGTAGAAACCATCAACGATCAGAATCGTTTTCGCGCTCTATCACAGGAATATGCCCGCATCGAGCCAGTCGTCATGTGCTACCGCCGCTATCAATCCCTTGCCCGGGATAGGATCGCTGCTGAAGAGATGATGGCCGATAATGACCCCGACGTCAGGGCAATGGCCGAAGATGAGCTATACGAATGCACGAGTCAGCAAGAACAGCTCGAACAGGAGCTGCAAATTCTGTTACTCCCCAAGGACCCCCACGATGATGCCAATATCTTTCTGGAGATTCGCGCCGGGACCGGGGGTGACGAGGCCGCGCTATTCGCCGGCGACCTCTACCGCATGTACAGCTACTATGCCGAGCGCCTTAACTGGAAGATAGAGATCATTAATGCCCGCGAGGGTGATCATGGCGGTTATAAAGAGATTATCGCCCGCGTCATTGGTAACGGCGCCTATTCACGCCTGAAATTTGAATCCGGCGCCCATCGCGTACAACGGGTACCGGCCACCGAATCCCAGGGACGCATCCATACATCGGCCTGCACGGTAGCGGTCCTGCCCGAACCGGATGAGATAGAAAAAATCGACATCAATACGGCCGACCTGAAGGTTGATACCTTTCGCGCCTCCGGCGCCGGGGGACAACACGTCAACAAGACCGACTCGGCCATCCGCATTACCCACCTGCCCAGCGGCATTGTTATCGAGTGCCAGGATGAACGCTCTCAACATAAAAACCGGGCCCGGGCTATGTCGTTGTTACAGGCACGGCTGATGGCCAGCGCCCAGGAAGAGCAACAGAGCGCACAGGCCCAGGCGCGTAAATCACTGGTCGGCAGTGGCGATCGCTCAGAGCGCATCCGCACCTACAACTACCCCCAGGGCCGAGTCACCGACCACCGCATCAATCTGACCCTGTATAAACTGGATGAGGTACTGGCCGGCGATGTTGACCAGGTCATCAACCCCCTGATTAATGAACACCAGGCCGATCTGCTCGCAACCCTGGATAGCTAGGCCGATTATTTCCCCGGCGCTCCAGATCTGAAACAGCCAGCAAACACCATCATGAAGTCGCTGAAGGCATTACTGTACGATACTACCATCCAGTTAAACCCCTATTCCGCCTCCGCCAGACTCGATGCTGAAATCCTGATGTGTCATGTGCTGCAAAAACCACGCAGCTTTATCCACACCTGGCCCGAACATCCCGTTGATGACGCCCAACTTAAGCAATTCAATGAGCTGATAGCCCGGCGTTTCAACGGCGAGCCCGTTGCCCACCTTACCGGGACGCGGGAATTCTGGTCACTGAATCTCCATGTCTCCAGCGACACATTGATCCCACGACCCGAGACTGAATCACTGGTCGAACAGGCACTGACCCACATCCCCCTAGACACCCCCTGCAAGATTGCTGATCTGGGTACTGGTAGCGGTGCCATTGCCATCGCCATCGCCCACGAACGGCCCAAGGCAGCTATCATCGCTATCGACAATAGCCCTGCAGCACTAACAATCGCCAAACAAAACGCCGCCAATCATCGACTCAAAAACATCACGTTCCGCCTTGGCCACTGGATGGATTCGATTGACACAACACTGAATCTCATTATCTCCAATCCACCCTATATCCGTTCATGTGACCCTCACCTGCAACAGGATGGTCTAATGTTTGAACCACAATCAGCACTGGTCGCCGCACAGAATGGCCTGGCAGACATCTACCAGATAGCCACCCAGGCGCGGGATCACTTAAGGCCAGGTGGCTGGTTACTCATCGAACATGGTTATGATCAACAACAGGCCGTTATAGACTGCCTGCAAGAATTTGATTATGTTTCAATTAATGGCCTGCAAGATCTCAGCGGCCAGGATCGCATGACCGAATGCCAACAACCCGATTAATCAAGACAACAATAATATGACCACAACAGACATCATCGAGATACCACGACTATTAGCCACAGAGATCCTCGCCCATGCCCAGCAAGGTGATGACAGGGAGGTCTGCGGATTAATCAGTACAAGTCATGAAAAGAATGCAGAAGCCTTTCACTGCCACCCGATACCCAATACAGCCACTGACCCACAACACCGCTACGACATGGAACCGGAAAGCCTGATCGAGGCCATGCGAGAGATGCGCGATAACCAACGTGAACTCTTCGCCATCTACCACTCCCACCCCAGCAGCCCAGCCATACCCTCCATTATTGATCTTAAAGAAGCCAACTACACAGATGTTGTGTACCTGATTATTTCCCTGAATACTAGGGGAGTACTGGAGATGCGGGCCTTTCGACTCACCGGTGAAAAGGCCGAAGAGCTAATGCTCATTATCGACTAAAACCGTTACTCATAATTCGTAACGATCTGGCTGTGCGGCGTGTCCGCACGAGCTCATTAAGTCCCTTTCTCGTGTGATTGGTTTGTAGTGATCTAATTATTCGTACTTTGAGATAGGTCGTAAACTATACAATTCAGGAGCACCAGCGAGTAAATTTTCCGTAGAAACACCTTATCAAGGTTGCCTGACTGGGCGTTTAAATTTTTCACGTGCACGCGCTACTTTACTGCGAATAATACAACCCTCTACATGGTCATTGACAAGCCCCATGGCCTGCAAGAATGCATACACCGTAGTTGGGCCAACAAATTTCCATCCCTTCTTTTTTAAGGTTTTTGCTAAAGCAACTGATTCTTTTGAAGTAGAAGCTGATTGTGGCTCAATCAGGTTATTATTATCAGGCTCAAAACTCCAAAAGAAAGCCGCTAAAGAACCTTCTTCATGAATAAGTTCAATTGTGCGTTGGGCATTATTAATAACCGCTTCTATTTTTCCACGATGACGAACAATCCCCTCATCCTTTAAGAGACGTTCCATATCCTTTTCTTTGAACTTGGATATTTTCTCAAAATTAAATCCGTGAAATGCTGCACGAAAATTTTCGCGTTTAGCAAGAATAGTGCGCCAACTCAAACCCGATTGAAAACTTTCAAGACACAGCTTTTCAAACAAACGAATATCATTATCTACCGGATATCCCCATTCATTATCATGATAGTCAAGAAACTCGGGTGCAGCGGCACACCAACGACAACGAGGTTTTCCATCCGCACCAACAACGGTAGAACTCATTTTTGCCTCCAGCAGTATAACTTAAAAGTAATTCCAGCCTTTTCCATTAGTGCCGCTACCTCGCGATTGATTTTATGACATCCCTGTCAAAAATCGACTCGCCAACGCGGCAACTGTTT
>CAZYTT010000060.1:0-11777 GCA_964650235.1 uncultured Gammaproteobacteria bacterium
CACTCTCGCTAATGTGGTTAGCGGAAATCATTAGCTGGATCTTGAGTATTAATTAAGGAGCCTCCATTTGAGTCGAAGGCTAGGATCTTCAGGGCTATTAGTTAAGTAATGCTGCGCCTATCCGATATGCTAATTTGACACTCTATTTTTATGTGGCAGACCCGCAATGGATGAACATTCCCGTAATAAAGCGATTTCTACCCTGCAGAAAATCCCAGTTTTTGCTGGCTTACAGATCAGTGAATACCACCAGTTACTCGGCATATGTTCGGTGTCCCATTATCGAATTGGGGATGTCATATTTAAGGAAAAAGAACGGAGCAAGGCCATGTATATCCAGCTTTCAGGCGAGACCGAGTTGCAGACAAGCACCAATGGTCATGTGTATGTTATGAAGTCAGGGGATCTCTTTGGTGAGATTGGGGTTATTTGTCAGGAAAACCGAACCGCCACGGCCATTATTAGTGATGCGGCTGTGATTATGGAGCTGGATAAAGATAAGTTTGATTTTTTACAGGGTAAGAATCCGCTGATGATGGCCAAGATCCTCAGAAATGTGACCAAGGTGTTGGCCGGCCGTTTGCTCAGCAGCGGTCAGCATAGCTATATTATGTAGAGTATGCCGGTTGTTAGTTGTTGGCGCTCAGCCCCAGCTTGATAATTCGTTGTATAAAACTCAGATAGTTTAGTCCTGCTCGTTCGGCAGAGTAGGCGGTATCTTCAATCTGTGAAATGCCCGGATTAGGGTTGGCCTCGAGAAAATAGGGGTGATTTGACTGATCCAGTCGAATATCAAAGCGAATATACCCATTGAGATCCAGCAGGCGGCAGGCACGTTTGCACTGTCGGCAAATCCGTTGTTCCAGCTCGTTCGGCAGGTCAGTGACAAAATCATAATCGATTTGACGACGTTCGCGGTATTTTTCATCCCACTTTAATTTATAGGTCGCCATGCGGGGCTGGTCAGGTCCGAGGTTGCCAAACAGCAATTCTCTAAAGGGGTAGGTTGTCAGGCGGGTGTTACCCATGACGGTGACATATAGTTCACGACCATCAATATACTGCTCGGCTATGGCATCGTCGTGCGTTGATGCATGGATGAATTCTACTCGATCATGTAATTGTTGATTGTTGCTAACATGGGATGCCTGCGCTATGCCGATTGAACCTTCATGGCTGCGAGATTTAACGATCAGTGGAAATAAGTCTTGTTTTACCGGCCGGATGGCACGTCCCCTGGGGAATAAATTGAAACTGGGGGCCAGAATGCGGTGATGTGATAACAGGATCTTGGACAGTGCCTTGTCGCGTGCCAACATCAGGCCGCGTGGATTACAACCGGTATAAGGGATGGACATCATTTCCAGATAACTAACGATATAGTAATCATAGGCGGGGTTGCCGGCAAATTCTTCCAGCAGATTAAACACGATATCAGGTTTCCAGTTTTCCAGTGCCGCGCGTATGGGTGTTAAGTCATCATGGATGCCAATGATATTGACATCGTGACCCAGGGCGATAAGGGCTTTTTTAACATCAAACTCGGTACGATATCTATCAATATTGGGGTGGTCTTCAGTCAGGTTTTCCGGAGGAATAAGGCTGTAATGGACCAGTAAAATTACCCGTAACTTCTTTTTCATTAGATTCTTGGTGGCTTTTTTGTTTTTGTTGGCGTGTATTATACGCAGGTATCCATTTTAATTTGTCATCATCCTGCGGTTTAAATGAGACGAGCTGGTTGGAGTAAAACAATTCACCCGATTATGTTGAGTGCCTATCTTTCAATACAGTATGTGTAGTAATAATAATTATGTTGCAGTGCTTATTAAGGCGTACAGAGAGTGATGCTTGCGCCCGCAGAGTATTTCTACTTCGTTTTTTTTGGCTTAATTCTGGTGCCGGTTTTGTTATTTCCGCTTTCGAAACAGTGTATGATTATGTCTTCGTATGATTGTCGTTACTGTTATCTAGCTGTATGCGGTAGGGCATAAGTGGTTCATATCTGAATTATCCAGACAGTTAGCAAGAGTTTTTGAGACGCCATGTCAATTAGGGGATCGTTATTACAGTTATTGGCGGATGGTCGGTTTCATTCAGGCGCGTGGCTGGGTGAGCAGCTGGGTGTGAGTCGCAATGCTATCTGGAAGCATATACATTTTCTGCAGACCAATTATGTAAATATTCATGCGATCCGAGGTCGTGGTTATCGACTGGCCGGGCCACTGGAATTGTTGACTGAGCAAGGTATCCAGGCCGCCATCAAGGATAGCTCATGCTCACAGCTGGGTCGAATAGAGATCCTGCCGGAAGTCGATTCAACCAATCGTTATTTATTAGGTCGAATTGGTCACGGTGCTGGCAGCGGTGATGTATGTCTGGCTGAATTTCAAAGTGCTGGCCGGGGGCGGCGGGGGCGGGAATGGATCTCGCCTTTTGCGGCAAACATCTATTTATCGCTGTTATGGCGCTTTCCTGGTGGGGCGGACAGTCTGGCTGGGCTCGGGCTGGTCATTGGTGTATGTGTGCTCCGTACGATTCAGCAAATGGGCGCCCAAAATGTCTTGCTAAAATGGCCCAATGACTTGGTTAGTGATGGTCAAAAGCTGGCAGGTATTTTATTGGAGATGAACTCGACTCCAGATGGTGATAGTAATGTTGTCATTGGTGTTGGTTTGAATGTGGCAATGAGGTCTGTGCCAGCCGCCGCCACTATTGATCAGCCATGGATCGATCTTGAGACTCTGGTAGGGGGGGCGGTATCACGCAACCTGGTGGCGGCGTCACTTATTGAACAGCTATTACAGTCTCTATCAGTCTTTCAGTCCCGGGGGCTGGCGCCTTTTGTTGATGAATGGCAACGCTATGACTCGCTAAGAGACCAGCCTGTAACTCTGTTTCAGTTTGATCGTGAGATTCGAGGTATTGCCAGAGGTATTGATGAGTATGGTGCATTACGGATTGAACAGGATGGGAAATTGAATCGTTATCTAACCGGCGATGTATCTGTACGGGTGCGGTGATGAAAGTGTTACTGGTTGATGCCGGCAATACCCGGCTAAAATGGGCAGTGAAAGAGATTGATGCTGATTCAGGTAGTAATCCTGATGAACTAGCTGTTGGACGATCTTGTCAATATAGTATCACTACGCTGCAGGAGCAGTTACAAACAATCTGGGCTGAATTACCGCCAATTGACAAGGTGCTGCTGGCCAGCGTGGCCAATGTGCAGATTGAGCACAATATTCGCCAATTTATTACTGACTATACTGGTGCCGGGGTGCAGGTCCTGAACTCACAGCCATCGGGTGGCGGTATTCAAAACGCCTATCACCATCACGGGCAGCTGGGTGTAGACCGCTGGCTGGCTATGCGAGGGGGGTGGAAACGTAGACCGGCTGCGGTACCGCTATGGGTGGTTGACTGCGGCACAGCAATTACAATTGATTATGTTGACTGTACCGGCCAACATCTGGGCGGACTTATTTTGCCGGGGCTGGGGATGATGGCGCGGCAGTTGAGCCAGGATGCCAGCCAGCTGGACTACGGACAGGGTGGACTAGAAGTAATGCAGGAAAATGAAGTGGCTGAATTGGCCAGGGATACAGCTACAGCTATAAGAGTGGGGGTTATGACCAGTATTGTTGCAACGATTGAACGAGTGATAGCCCGCTATCCTGACAGTGGTTTTCGGGTGATTACGGGTGGTGATGGTGAACGCATCCATCCCCTGTTATCCGGTGACTGGCATAATTATCCTCATCTGGTGCTGGAAGGTCTGGCTGCTGTGGCTGAGGAGCGGGTATGAAATCGATAGCTGCATTGCTGGTGATTGCTAACCTGGTATTTTTTGCCTGGCAGTATCCGCAGCAGAAATTCAACCTGATACTGAGTAACTTATCAATAGCCGATCGGGATACAAAAAATGATGACGAAGAAGCTTCGCAATCGGTCTTAATGATGCTCAAGGAGCTACCAAGGCTGGTTGCCGAGAAAGTGGTGACTGTGGATCTGGAGCAAGAGCAAGAGCAAGTCCCAGTCCAGGGTCAGGATAAGGGGCCTGTTCCACCGTCAGCAAAGACCGATAAAACAAAGAGGGTGACCAATTGTTGGACCCTGAGTCCATTTGGTACCGGCAAGGCAGCTGATGATGGTCTGAGCATATTGACATCAAGGTCAATCAAGGGCCGCACTGTGGAGCAAAAGCAACAGGGTATTACTGGTTACAGGGTGTTATTACCGTCTGAGGCCTCGAGAGCGCTGGCACGGTCGCAGTCAAATAAATTGAAGGCCAAGGGTATCAAGGATATTGCAGTTTTAGCGGTACAAAATCGTTTTGCAGTCGCACTGGGCTTTTTTAGTCGCAAAAGCTCAGCCGAACTACGTGCCAGGGAGATATTGGCCCTGGGTTATGAACCAGTGATTGAAGAGGTGACGGGTGAAAAGAGCCTGTATGCCATTGAGGTCTACACGATTGATGACCCCTCCGAGTGGGAGGCTGTGTGGATGAAATTGAGGGATTCATACCCCAAAATTGAACGTAAACCAAGAAAATGTACCTGATTCGGCCAAAAAGGCTACCCAGAAAGTCATTTTTGTTATAAGATGCGCCTCGCATTATCAAATGTGCCGGTATAGCTCAGCTGGTAGAGCAACTGACTTGTAATCAGTAGGTCCCGTGTTCGACTCATGGTGCCGGCACCACATTCTGCATGATTAATTCATATCTAGCCAGTGCAACTGGCGCCAAATTCAGCGCATCTTTTTATTGTTTGTTCACCCTTTAGTTGCAGGTAACTAAAGACCTAACGTGACCTTATCGGTACAATAATGAATGATTCTGTCGTCATAAGGTTATCCATTCGTGTCTGCCCTTAACTCCAACTGGCTTGTCATTACTACAATCAGTGCGCCCAATGAGGCTGTGCATCAATTTATCGAACAGCTTACGCCGACCTGGGATATCGTTATTGTTGGTGATAACAAAACGCCTGATGTTGCGTGGGAAAAAACCGGGGTTCATTATCTCTCAATGCAGCGTCAGCAGGAATTGTTTGGTGATTTTGCTGAACTGGCACCTGGTAATCATTATAGCCGCAAAAATTTTGGTTATCTCTATGCCATTATGAATGGTGCCCGGTGCATCCTTGAGACTGATGATGATAATTACCCCTATTCGGAATTTGGTCGTCAGCGCACGGCCATGTTACAGGGTCGTCTGATTGGTGGTGGTGATTGGGTAAATGTCTACCGGCACTTCACAACCGAGCATATCTGGCCGCGCGGGCTCCCCCTGGATGCTTTGATGAGGATGGGTGGTGTCAGTCAGCTGGAACAGTGTGTTAACTGTCCGATACAGCAATTTCTAGTGGATGGAGATCCTGATGTTGATGCTATTTACCGGTTGGTCTTTCCTCAGGCATCCGTTAACTTTGATCAAGGGTTGGCACCGGTCATTATGGACGTGCATACCTGGGTCCCCTTTAATTCCCAGAACACCGTGTTTTTTCAACAGGCGCTGCCCTTACTCTATCTACCCCATTTTGTTACTTTCCGCATGACTGATATCTGGCGCTCTTTTGTTGCTCAATGTGCATTGTGGTCCTTTAATGCCCACCTGGCCTTTCATGGTTCATCGGCCAGACAATTACGCAATGAACACAATCTGTCCCTGGATTTTGAACAGGAGGTGCCGGGTTATCTGGCTAATCGCAAGATTGCCGAGCATCTTACCCGGGAGCTGGAAAAGCTATCCGTTGAGCCGGATACAGATCTTGTCCGTCTGGCGGAAGGGCTATGGCTATCGATGATAGATGCCGGCTTTATTCCGGAAGAAGAAAGGCCGCTGGTCAGGCACTGGTTTAGCTGGTGTAAAAAATTACACCATAAAGGTTAATTATTCCCCGCCATTCTCTAGGGATTTTTTCCGGATCAGTTTGCGATAGCATAGTTCTAGCTGCAGGGCCATATCTTCTCCGTCACACAGAGAGGAGGCTGCCATGCGGGCCCGCTGGGTCTGCCGCAGGGCTGCTCTGGTAGGCGCATCCTGCGCCAGGGCTACGGCTTTGGTAATATAGTCCTGTTCCGATTCAGCCACCCATTCATCCATGCCGATGGCCTGCAGCATACTGCCGCTGACACGTTCAATAAAGCGTTCACCTGGCATGGTAATGACCGGCACCCCCATCCAGAGGGCCTCTGTTGTCGTCGTGAAGCCAGTTCTGGGCATGGTATCCAGCGTGATATCGACCTCTCCGTAAACAGCCATGTGTTCGCGTAGACTCGCAGTCAGTGAACGGAGTATCAGGCGTTTAGCGTAAATGCCATATTCAGTGAAACTGTTAATCAAACGCTGACGTTCATTTTTATCTGATAGTTGCCGTGCCTTGATTAGTAGCCGTGATGTCGGTATTGCCTGCAGGATCTGGCTCCAGACCCTGATAGTCCGTGGTGTTATCTTGCTCAACTCATTAAAACACCCGAAGACAATGTCCTGTGTATCTCGCAACTTAACGTCTGGGGCGTCACTGTAGGGTGAATAGGCCACCAGGCAGCGGGGGAGGTGGATTTTTTGTTCTACAGAGAGCTCAATGGTGTCAGTCGGGTGCAGGGTCGGGTCAGTAATCCAGTAGCCCATGGCCTGCAGGCCAGTGGTTGTAAAGTAGCCCATGTAGGTCAGCTGGACCGGCGCCGGTTGGTAGGTAAATGCCTTAAGCCGATTTTTCGCCGTATGGCCAGCCAGATCGACCAGGACATCGATGCCGTCCTGATAGATTTGTCCAGCTATCTGTTCATCAGTCTTGCCAACGGTTGAGTACCAGCCATCAACGAGTGACTGTATTCGTTCGGTCACCGCATCAGGTTTCGCCACCTCTGCATAACAATAGACCTCCATCGACTGGCGGTTATAACCCTGGGCTATAGGTTCAAAAAAGTAGCTCACCGAATGGGTGCGAAAATCGGGGGAAACATAGCCAATACGGAGTTTCTTATTGGCAGCAGGTGGCTGTTTTAGTTGGTGTTGAAATAAATGCCTGCGACCCTCGAGGCCATGGACGTCATCCCAATGCCGATGCTCTGACAGCATAACCTCCGGGCTGCAGAGGACATTGTAACTGAGTAAAAACAGGTAATTGCTGTGGGCCTCGACAAAATCCGGCCTGATTTTCAGGGCAGCCTGATACTGTTCTGCTGCCGCCTCAAAATGTTGCTGATTTTTTAATATGTTGGCGAGATTATTTCGAATGCTGGCATTGTTGGGTTCGATGGCAATGGCCTGTTGGTAATAACTGGCCGCCTCGTCCAATTTATTGGCCTGTCCACAGAGGATGCCGAGATTGAGCAGGGTATTCAAATTATCCGGATTAATCTGAGCCAGGTGTTGATAGAGGTTAAGTGCTTCATCGGTACGACCTGTTTCTCTCAATAAATAGGCCAGGCACTCCTTGGCTTCGGTATAATTCGGGTTTATAGACAGGGCCTGCTGGATATCCTTGATTCCGGCCTCAAAACGGCCCAGGCTGCGCATGATGCTAGCGCGATTGAGATAGGCTGCAGCATAATTATCATCAAGTGCCAGTGCCTTATTCGCCTCTAGCAGGGCATCATCCAGTTTGTCCTGCAGACGTAACAGTCGACCCAGATTGTTGTGAGTCTCGGCGTTGACATGAATAGCCAGTACATGGGTTAACAGGTTTATGGCCGCCTGTACCTGACCCTGACGTGCCAGCATTAAGGCGAGCTGGTTATACCCAGTGGTATTGGCTGAATCACAACGGAGTAATGTCCTGAAGGCATCAACAGGGTTTGCGAGTGCAGTGATAGCCGTGAATAAAAAAACAGGGTTAAAAGGAAAATTGGCTGTAACAGGGTGTTGCTTAATCGCCAGGTTGATCATGTCCAGGCCTTCCTGACGACCCTGACGAGCGTTGATAATCCCAAGCAGGTACAGGGTATCGGGATCTTCGGGTGATTGACTCAATAGGGTTTGAAGCAGGGCTTCGGCCTGTTGTAGTAGACCATCGTGAATATTGCGTTGTATCTGTTGCCACATTTCTTCATTCAGGACTGACATAATATAACCCGATAGTTATCCCACCCTGATATGACTGAGGGCTGGGAGAGGAAAAAACTTGATAAGACTAATCAAGCAGGCCGGTATCGCTATCTGCTGTAAAATTCAGCTTAAATCATAACAAACAAGTCACGGTTAGTGCAGTTATCAGCAGGGTAAATGGGTAGCAGGGGCAATAGGCAAATATCCTGCTGCATTTCCGGTTGTGAATGAGTTTGAAGTGGGAATGTGCCGTTTAATCGTATCAATGCGCGCAAGTCTGTGGGAATGTACTGAGGCAAAATGATCAGTGGTCAGGTCTTAGCGCAGCCAGGTAGCCGTCAGTTTTTTGCAGCTCCCTTGCCATTCGCATGGAACATTACACTGGTATCGCGTATCAGACATGTAGCAGGGGATTTGACCTAATGCCTGCTGAATCATGGGGATCAATTGGCGAATGTCGGCGCTTAATTGGAATTCGTTGAGTCCCACTTCCCTGCCCCGTTTAATGATCTGTTCTTTCGTCATATTATTCGTTATTCCTGTTACTCTATGCATATCGAAAAAAAACTGAAAAACTTAAGTGGTTTATTGAATGAGTGTTATAAGTTCAGTTGAACGGTGATGCACTGACATGATCTACTGCCAGAGATACAGCTTATGTACGTTCGCTAACGTGCCCATTCGGAAGTAGGCCAGAACTCCAGGCGGAGGAAATCAGGCTGAGGGTTTTGAAGGGGAGGGGTTGTATGAAACCTTCGGGTAATTCTATTGTCGAAATTGAAAGTGGGTTTCCTAGATGGCTATGCAAAAACCAATTATCCTTATACTCAGTCTGATTACACTTGTGATTACCGCAGGTGCTGTGTTGTTTTATCAGACCCAGCGTTTCGATCCCTGTCAAAAATGGTCAAGAACTGAGCTGGCCAATATTTATAAACCCCTGGCTGATCTGCTTGCTGATCAGGAATATGAAACTAATCAACTCCTGGCCCAACAGCATGAACAGGATTTTTTGATGAATATTGAAATGACTGAAATCCCAGTTTCTCCTGAAGAGGCTCTGGTTGCATCTACGCAACAGATTCAGGCTGTGGCCGCGCTCCGCCAACGTCATAGCCAGGAATTTGAAGAGTTATGTCGTCGACTGGTGGATAAATGATCGGGCTGATTACTGTTGGGTGTCTACCGGTAGTGCATCGTGATCTTCGTTTTTACCCAGTAGCAGTCGGTATAGCAGCATCCCTGTCATCATAGGGATTACAAACACTAGTATCGAGGTTGTGCCAGCGGTCAGCGATACCAGTGCCGGACCCGGGCAATAGCCTGCCAGTCCCCAGCCAACGCCAAAGATTGCGGCGCCGCTAACCAGGCGGACATTGATTTTACGCAGTCGGGGAGAAGTAAACTGATCGCTATAGACAGGGCAGGACCGGCGTCGGGTAATACGATATAAGGCCATATTGATGCCAATGGCACCTATCATCACACACATCAGGCTGGGGTCCCAGTTGCCGGTAATGTCGAGAAAGGCGATAACCTTTTCAGGTTGTGTCATCCCCGAGATGCCCAGTCCCAGGGCGAACAGCAGGCCAGAGCCAAAGAGTGAGAGCCATTTCATTAAATTGCCCCCAGGACATGACGCGCGATGTAGACGGTGATCATGCCTGATCCCATAAAGATTAGCGTAGCCGTGATTGAACGCGGTGAGAGGCGACTAATACCGCAGATGCCATGACCGCTGGTGCAGCCTCTGCCCAGACTGGCACCAAATCCGACCAGCAGGCCTGCCAAGGCCAGTCCCCCCAGGGAGATAGGGCTGGTGCCGATACTGTCTGGGCTGAAAATGAGCAGGATAAGTCCCCCGCACAGCAGGCCGCTGATAAATACCAGCCGCCATACGCGATGTTCGGGCGAGCCTTTTTTTAATAGCTCATAGGCAATATTACTGATGCCAAGGATGCGGCCATTGAAGAGGTAGAGTCCCGCCACAGCTAGGCCAATCATGACGCCGCCGAGAGTGGAGGCGTAGGGGGAAAAGTTTTCCATAGTTAGTTTCTGCGAAAATGAAGCCATTATAGCATGTCTCGATTGCTGTAGTGGACAGGGGGTAACAGAGAGGCGGCCAAGTCTTGGGCGCCCTCTTTGTCATTGTCTCAGGCGGGGTGATTAGTAGCGGTGGCTATAGAGGACCTGCCAGTTGGTCTGTCCGTGGTCAATTTTCAGCTCAGTGGCTGCACCAGTGTCGGTAGTAACCCTGTTGCTGGGGGCATAGGTCAGCGAGAAATTGATATCCTTGTCGTTATCAATCTTGTAACCCACCCCAGTGGTGAAGTGTTTTTCAACGGTGGCAGGAAATAGATAGTGTGCCGTGTTATTGGGGATGGGATTAGTGGCACCATTATACCCACCGCGCACGGTCCAGTGATCATCAATGAGATAGCTGGCGCCAAGTTGAATGACTGTCTGATTATCCCAGTTTTGTGGCATCGTGGCATTTAATGTCAGATCGGCAAAGCCGCCATTGCTGACAGAATTATCGGCAGTAAATGACATGCGAAAATCTTCCATCACCTCTGCCCAGCGAATCTGCTTGATATCGGCGGCGATCAGCAGTTTGCTGTTAGCTTGATAGGCTAGGCCAGCGCCGTAGGTCTCAGGCCACTCAAAATTAACGATCTTTATCGTACCGCTCAATGGCATTGTGGCATCGGTAAACGTGCCAGAATTAGCCCCGCCACCAAGGAAGCCGGTGTCCGCACTGACCGCCATACTGACGGTGGCCTTGCCGTCCATATCCTTCAGGCGGGTCTTACTCTGGTAAACGGCGCCAAAGGTCAGCTGGTCATTCAGCCGATAGGTTAGACCCAGCTTGCCCGCGACCCCGGTGGCCATAGCCTTGCCGGTGTAATCACTGTTGTTGCTGAAGTCAAAGTAACCATAATAAATATCATTGAGCTGGCCGCCCCCCATTGATGACTGAAGTGCTTTTACCATGCTGCCATTAATCAGGCCGCTGCCAATCATGGACATCATATTGCTGCCTGGCATAGCCATCTTCAGGTCCATTGAGGCCCAGACAAAATCGACGGTACCACCAATGCTGAGTTGATCATTGATGTTGCGAGCCAACGGGAACATCAGCCGACCCATGCCGACCTCGCTGCGTTCCTCCAGGGCGGCAGCTGTTGCGATAGATGTGGCGCCAGGGGTGCCTGCCCCCGTGGCCGTATTGCCAGTCGACATCATCTGGGCGGAAAAGGCGCCGCCAGGACCCTGTTTATATTCGGTGCCCATACCGCCCTGGGCGAAGATAGCGACGCCCCAGGTCGTGTCGTCCTGTTTGTTGCTCCAGCCGAAGGCGGGCATGAAATAGGCATTACCATCTGATCGCCAGGCCTGCCCAGGTATGGCGCTTTTGACGTCTGGTCCAAGGAAGCCCAGGGCGATATCCGCCCGATGGCTGTCAGGACCCAGCGCAAGGGTGGCCGGGTTGTTAATAACGGCGGCAGTACCATTGTCATAGGCCATCGAGGCGCCACCAATGCCGGCTGCAATGGGGCCGTAGCCTTCCATGTTCATCCCGTTGGTAGCCAGTACAGTGGCTGGCGACAAAAACAATGTAGAAATTGAAACGTTTAAGAGTAACGTTCTAAGCTTGGACATCTTTGGTGCTTCCCTGATCAGTCTAGTGATTGTATTGGTGACGTTTTTTATTAGCGAA
>CAZYTT010000061.1:0-11759 GCA_964650235.1 uncultured Gammaproteobacteria bacterium
AGGGCCATTCACGAGGCCAGCCCCGAGCCAACGGCCCCTTTGTCCCGGTCGAATGTTCCGGCCTAACGGAATCTTTATTTGAAAGCGAACTCTTTGGTCATGAAAAAGGGGCCTTTACCGGTGCCCTCCAACGTAAACTTGGCCTGGTTGAGGCGGCTCATAACGGCACCCTGTTTCTCGACGAAGTCGGCGATATACCAATGGCGTTACAGGTGAAACTACTGCGGCTACTAGAGTCATCCAGTTTTCGCCGAGTAGGTAGTGTGGAACCACTTCAGGCCGAGTTTCACCTAGTCTGCGCCACCCATCGCGACCTGAAGCGGATGGTGGGTGGCTAACGGCGAGTTTCGTCAGGATCTCTATTACCGTATCAGTGGCTTTCCTATTGATCTGCCACCGCTGCAGGAACGCCGTGAAAATATCGAACTACTGGCAAAGATTTTACTCACGCGCATCAAGACTGATCGACGTCACACCCTGTTTGCCGCAGCGATTGACTGCCTGAAGGCCTATACCTTTCCCGGTAACATTCGAGATTTACGCAATATACTAGAACGTGCCAACCTACTGGCCAACTGTGAATACATAAAGCCTGAACACCTGCCCCAGGAATGTCAGGAGGCAGCCCGGGCCTATCCTGATAGCGTCGGGTACCAGGACTTTCTACCGGGAGATGACATCATCCCACTCAAACAGGTTGAGGGATGTTATCTGCAATGGGCCCGCCAGAGACATAGGGGCGATCAACGGTCACTGGCGAAGTTACTGGGACTTAGCGAGCGGACACTCTATCGCAAACTGGAGGGCCTGCTAACTACCAACAATGGTGACTAGCGCACAACCTCACTACCTTTATCCGGTCATTTCAGGATGGTCTTGAGCGCCGTGATCAGGGCCTCAACCTCGGCCTGGGTACCAACGGTAATACGCAGAAATTGATCGATACGCGGCTGAGAAAAATAGCGCACCAGGATCTTATGTTCGCGCAAGGCAGCAAAGAGTGTTGCGGCATCATGTCCAGGATGCAAGGCAAAGACAAAGTTGGCTGCAGATGGCAGGACCAAAAACCCCAACGCCTGCAGCTCGGCATCCAGCCATGCTCTTGAAGTGATGATCTTCTGCCGCATGGCTTCAAAATAGTCCTGGTCATTGACGGCGGCAACAGCCGCCGTGACGGCCAACATATCCAGCGGATAGGAGTTGAATGAATTCTTTACCCGTTCCAGCCCGTCAATCAGGTCGGTTGAACCGATGGCATAGCCAACGCGTGCCCCTGCCAGACTTCGAGACTTTGAAAAGGTCTGCACCACCAACAGATTTGGATAACTATTTACCAGCGATATCGACGATTCACCACCAAAGTCGACATAGGCCTCATCAACGACGACAACCGACTCGGTATTTTGTCCAAGAAGAGTATGGATTTCTTCCCGCCCCAGCACCCGGCCAGTAGGGGCATTCGGATTGGGAAAGATAATGCCTCCGTTTCGACGACTATAATCACTCAGCGCTATCTCATATTCATCAGTGAGGGCTATCTGCTCATAAGCGATATCAAAGAGATTACAATAGACCGGATAAAAACTGTAGCTGATATCAGGAAACAGGATCGGCGTTGCCTGTTTAAAAAAGGCCTGAAATAGCAGTGCCAGCACCTCATCCGAGCCATTACCCACGAAGACCTGTTGTGGCATTACCCCATTGGCATTGGCCAGTACTTTTTTTAACTCATCGCTATTGGGATCCGGGTAGAGCCGCAGACGGGTCTTGTCAAAGGCATCAATGGCCGCAATAACCGCAGGTGATGGTGGATAGGGGTTTTCATTGGTATTGAGCTTGATCAAACCATCTATTTTGGGCTGCTCGCCTGGCACATAGGGCACCAGACGCCGAGTCAATGCACTCCAATATTTACTCACCTGACCACCTCATGTACATTCAGCCAATAATATTAAATACAGACGATAACAGCGCGCGAGCGATCATAACACCTGCAGGATAATATTCGACAGTCATACCGGTGACTTAAACCTGATGTTAACGTACAACATCTCGGACAATTGCCGCCAGGGCCTGATCAACTCTAGTCAAGATGGCATCACAACCCTTGAGTTGATGCCGTTGGGCAATGACACGTGGATCATTATAGGTCACCCACACCCGTGACTGGTCATCAGCCCAAATCAATATCTTTTGAGGCAGGTCGATCGCCACTGTCTGCTTACACTGCATTAACTGGCCTCCAATCCTGGGGTTTCCAAAAATTATTAGTTCCGTTGGACGTAAGGTAATACCAACGTCGTAAGCAGCAGCGGTGTGATTAATACGATTAAAAAGCGTCATCCCTTTTTGCTGCAGTATCGACTCCAGCCTGTCTGCTGTTGTACCGACATCATACTTGCTCTCAACGGTTACCAGCCTATCTCGTACTAACGACTGCTGCAACTGATGGCTAACCGCAGTGATGGCCAATAGCTGTGCAGGCTTATCATCGACCTTAATCTCCACCGTATTTACAGCTGACTTCGCCACGATGAAGGCAAAACTGTAATAGGCCATATCGGCTGTACGTATCATGGGGGCCTGGCGATTAATACCGATGACCAGACGATCGCCGGTGATTACGGCATCAATAACAGATAATTTAACTGAGCCGGAACCCTCGGTATGACGAACGATAACCAGGCATTCTTTACTAAAATCTAGCGCTACCGCTGTTAGCGCTGCAATGAAGGCATCCCTGTTATTCCACATTCTCCCAGGACGCGCGGCAATACCCTCAACAAAATCATCAAGTGCTGCCTGTGACTGAATAACCTGTGAATCAAATTGCTGATAACCATGTTCACGCTGGGGTATGGGGATAGTCCTGACAGGCGCAGCCTGCAAACAGGCACACAACAGAAATAACACGATAACAACAACCAGACCAAATTTTAACCTTCGTTGCATTCGCATTTGATCTCCTCAATAGCGTCAATGTGTCAGATCAGGCTCGATCCACTGGCACAGCCGGCACGTCCTGACACAGGGCCTAACCAGCATACAGGACGGGCAGGCTAGCGTTTATTGCGTTTAACAAATTTCTTCAGCCGTTTGCGCTTGGCGACCTGACGCTGGGTCAGCTCATTCTTGCGGCCCTTAAAGGGATTATCACCCGTCTTGAATTCAATCCGTACCGGCGTGCCCTCAAGATCAAGGTGCTTGCGAAAATAATTCACAAGATAGCGAATATAATCATCAGGTACGGCATTGACCTGGTTACCATGGATAATTATCAATGGTGGATTGTGACCTCCCTGATGGGCATATCGCAATTTTATCCGTCGCCCCTTGACCAACGGGGGTTGATGCTGTTCAACAGCGGCGTGCATCAGACGGGTAAGATTAGGAGTTGATAGTTTACGGTTACTGGCAGCATAGGCCTTACGGATCGAACCAAACAGATTACCGACACCGCTGCCATGCAGGGCAGAAATGAAATGTGATTGGGCAAAATTGATAAAGCGAAATTTTCGGTCCAGCTCGGTACGGATTCGTTCTCGCACATCATGCTCCAGGCCATCCCATTTATTAACAGCAATGACCAGTGCCCGCCCACTCTCCAGCACCAGCCCTAACAGGCGAGCATCCTGTTCAGAGATCTCCTGCTGGGCATCAAGTATCAATATCACCACATGGGCAGCCGTGATGGCCTGCAGTGTTTTAATTATACTGAATTTCTCAATCGCCTCGTTTACTCGACTTCGGCGCCTTACACCTGCTGTATCGATCAGGGTATATTCATCATCATCGCGAACAAATGGAATGTAGATACTATCGCGGGTGGTTCCCGGCTGATCAAAGGCAACGACACGATCTTCACCCAGAATGCGATTGACCAGCGTTGACTTGCCTACATTGGGGCGACCTACTACAGCGATGCGTATCCCGCCCTCATCGTCCAGATCCTCTTCATCATCAGCCGGAAAGGGTTCCAGTACTACATCAATAAGATCGCCTACGCCATATTGATGGGCAGCGGCAATGGCATGCACTTCAGCCACACCAAGCTGCATGAACTCAGGGCTGTAATTAGCATTATCAAGGCCTTCAATCTTGTTGATCACTAACACAACCCGTTTTCCAAACGGACGCAAGCGTGCCATTATTGCCTGATCACCCGCCGTCATACCAGCCCGACCGTCAACCATAAACAGCACCACATCGGCATCACCAACGGCCTGCATGACCTGATGTTGCATCAGGTCATCAATACCCTCCGGGTCATCACTAAGACCACCGGTGTCGACAACTATATAGGGGCGTTCACCAAGTCGTCCAATACCAAACTGGCGATCGCGAGTCAGCCCTGGCTGATCTGCAACTATTGCATCACGGGTACGCGTAAGACAGTTAAAGAGCGTCGACTTGCCAACATTGGGCCGACCCAGTAATGCGACTACGGGTTTCATTTAAAGTTAGCCTTCGATTAGGATGTCGGGACTATATAGGCAGACAGGGCTCACGATGCGCCACCCTGTTGTTGTCGCACCTGTACTTTATTAATATCTGTACGCAGGCTATAGAGATGACCATCTACAGTTGTTATATAGATGACATTGTCCTGATCCAGTTGCACCTGATTAACCGCCTTCATCCCGGTACGAGTACGTGCAGCGAAGCTACCATCACTACAATTCAACCAGTGAACATAACCTTCAACATCGCCGACGACCAGCTGACCACCAACAAGAATAGGGGCCGACAGGCTGCGCTGCAACAGACCTTCCGTCTTCCACAGCGTCGCCCCATTACGGCGAGACAAGGCCCAGACTGCATCCTGATCATCAATCATATAAATCGCCTGTCCATCGACCAACAGACCACGATAACTCGATAGATCACGCATCCAGGCCACTCGGCCTGTGCGTTTATCAATAGCCACCAAACGACCATTGTAGGCTGTGGCATACAGGAAGTTTTCATACTGAACCAGATTGGCATCTACATCAATTAACCGTTCCAGTTCGGTACGACCCTGCGGCAATGCCACCGGCACCAGCCATTGCTCGGCACCGTCTCTTTTATTTAATGCCGCAATACGGCCATCTGCAAATCCAACATAGACACGCTCACGATCCACCAGTGGGACACTGAGCCCATGCAGACTGAGACTGGGCACAGTCTCCTGATAGGTCCACAGCCGCTCGCCATTCGTTACATTCAGTGCCGCCACCTTGCCATCAACACTACGAATAAAGACAATACCGTCATCTATGACGGGTGTTGTCAGGACCTCACTCGACACCCTGGCCTGCCACGCCAGCGCACCCGATTCGGCATTCAGTGCCAGGACATCGCCGTCACGACTACCAGCCACAACCAGCCCCTCACCATACCCCATGCCGCTGGTCAGTTTCAGCCCAGAGGGATAGTCCCACAAACGCTTAGCCCGATCTGATCCCAAGGCCCTGATAACACCTTTAATATCCGTGGTATAGACACGACCGGCAGAAAATGCCGCTTGATACATCTGCTGTGGCGGACGTTTAGCGGTCGCAGCAAAGGTAAAGTCCCAAACGGACTTTACCTTTAATTGCTGCTGGTCCAGGTCAACCAGAGGGATTGGTTCCTTGACAACGGCCTTCGAGCCACAACCACTTACCAGCAGTACCGCTAGCAATATCAGCAGGTTACGTGACAAACTAGACACCCAGATCATCAAGTTTCATCTGCAGGTTCTGGCGATTATCACCCGTATCCAGCGCTTCAAGTGCCGCGTTATAGGCATCCCTGGCTTTTTCCAGTTGCTGCTTACCCAGATAGATATCACCTATCAGCTCCTGATAGAGTGACGTATAACCATCCATATTAATATTAGTAACCTTACTCAGGGCTATATCATACTTGCCGTTGGCGAGTAATACCTCGGCCAGACGCAGGCGGGCCGTATGGATAATATCCTGCTGATCGGCGTGATCAAGTACCCATTGCAGGCGATTCTGGGCCGCATCCAGTTCACCCTTCTCGACGTGTAATGCGGCCAGGGCCAGTGAGGCCATTGCAGCATAGGGTGTATCACTATGATTGGTGACAATCTGCTCGCCAAGTGAGGCAGCAAAATCAGCCTGCTCGACCTGCATTGCCTGGGTCATTTGATCAAAGGCTGTCGAAGCAGCATAGCCCTGGGCCTCAAGACGATCCATATAGCCACGTCCAGCTATGACAGCTGCAATACCCAGCACACCACCGATCATGACGGCCTTACCATTCTGCTTCCACCACTTTTTGAGCGCCTCGACCTGCTGCTCTTCTGTCTCGAAATTACTCACTACCTTTCCTCATTGAAAAATTAACATTGTCTAGCTGATTAACCAGCACCGTTGGCAGGTCATCGATTGCTACGCCTAATTGATCCTGTTGCTGACGCAGATTTTTAATGGTTATCTGTCCCTGCGCCCATTCATCCTCGCCAAGAATCAGCGCCAGTTGCGCCCCACTCCGGTCTGCCCGTTTGAGTTGAGCCTTGAGGCCACCACCACCACAATTGACGGCCAGGCGTAGTCGCGGTAACTCATTGCGAAGCCGTTCGGCCAGCACCATACCGGGCGATAATACCTGTTCGCCGGCTAATACCAAATAGGCATGCGGACCGCTTTCGACATCCTGCAAACTATTCTGTTCCATCAACGCAACCAGACGATCCAGGCCAATCGCAAAACCTGCCGCCGGTGTTACCCGACCACCCAGCTGTTCGACCAGGCCATCATAACGGCCACCGGCACAGACCGTTGCCTGGGCACCCAGCCTGTCGGTCACCCATTCAAATACCGTGCGCTGGTAATAGTCCAGACCCCTGACCAGACGCGGATTTACCCGGTATTTTATTGCGGCATCATCGAGCATAACGCATACGGCGGCAAAATGTTCGCCCGATTCCTGATCCAGATAGTCCGTCAGTCGCGGTGCCGCCTCAATCAGGACCTGCATAGCCGGATTCTTACTATCCAGTATTCGTAATGGATTAGATAACAGGCGCCGCTGACTATCCTCATCCAGTTGATCGTGATGATCATTCAAATATTCAATTAAGTAACTACTGTATTCGTGCCGAGCTGCGGCCGTCCCGAGCGTATTGATCTCCAGTTGCAGATCATCCAGGCCCAGCATAGACCACAACCGGGCAGTCATCATGATTAACTCGGCATCAAGCCCAGGGCCCGCTATACCAAAGGCCTCTACCCCGAGCTGTTGAAACTGGCGATAGCGCCCCTTTTGCGGCCGCTCATGACGAAACATCGGGCCTCGATACCAGAGTTTCTGGATCTGATTGTGGAGCAGTCCATGCTCAATACCGGCGCGGACACAACTCGCAGTTCCTTCTGGCCTCAGTGTCAGGCTATCACCATTGCGGTCATCAAAGGTGTACATCTCTTTTTCTACGATATCGGTCACTTCCCCAATGGTACGTACAAATAGCTCGGTTTTTTCAACCACTGGCATACGAATTTCCTGATAGCCGTAGGCCGCCATCAACTGCAACAGACACTGCTCCAGAAATTGCCAAAGCGGTGTCTCAGTCGGTAAGACATCATGCATACCACGGATTGATTGGATATTTTTCGCCATGATCTAAATCGATGTTATTACCAGGAAATTAAACGGTAAGGTCACTGACAGCGACACGATGTTCAGTCGTCGAATCGTCACCGGCCACCTGATGGCGCTGGGCAATGCGAGCTCGAATGCTCGATTCCAACGTATCGAGCAGTTCTTCATTGCTGACCTTATGGTCAGGCTTGCCATCGAGGTAAAGTAGATTGGGTTCACCACCGGTGAGGCCCACATCAGCCTCGCGGGCCTCACCGGGTCCATTGACGACGCAACCAATCACCGCCACATCAATCGGTTCCAGGATATCCTCCAGCCGTTCTTCCAGAGCACTAACGGTTGCAATGACATCAAAGCGTTGGCGCGAACACGATGGGCAAGCCACCAGATTGACCCCCTTGCTGCGGATATGCAGGCTCTTGAGGATATCAAATCCGACCTTAATCTCCTCAATCGGATCAGCCGCTAGCGAAACACGAATGGTGTCACCAATGCCATCGGTCAACATCGTACCCAGTCCAATCGCTGATTTGACCGTACCCGAGCGCAGCCCACCAGCCTCAGTAATCCCCAGGTGCAGGGGCTGATCAATCTGCGTGGCCAGTTGACGATAGGCTGCAACCGTCATGAAGATTTCAGAGGCCTTAAGGCTTACCTTGAAATTCTGGTAATCCAGTCGATCAAGGATGTCGATATGACGCAGGGCCGACTCAACCAGCGCCGCGGGTGTCGGTTCGCCGTATTTCCGCTGCAGGTCTTTCTCCAGCGATCCGGCATTGACACCGATACGAATCGGGATGTTACAATCACGCGCGGCCTCAACAACGGCCCGCACCCGCTCATCATTACCGATATTGCCAGGATTGATACGGAGACAATCAGCGCCGAGCTCAGCAACGCGCAGAGCGATCCGATAATCAAAATGGATATCGGTAACCAGCGGGATATCGATTGCCGCCCTGATCATACCAAAGGCCTCGGCGGCCTCCATCGACGGAATAGAAACCCGGACGATATCTGCTCCGACCTGCTGAAGTGCCTGGATCTGGGCGACAGTTGCAGCCACATCACAGGTGTCAGTATTGGTCATACTCTGCACGCTAATCGGGGCATCACCACCTACCGGCACATCCCCGACCATAATCTGACGTGACTGCCTGCGTGTTATCGGTGTAACCACCTTCATATTATCCACTGCCTCACTGGTTAGCCTTCGCGGCGTCTAATAAATCTTCCAATTGCCTGTTTTCGTCTGCATCAGGAAACTCAGTCTGCAACCTATTAGCGTAGTCTTCCACGGCCTGACGATCACCCAGTTTCCATTCAATTTGCGCCGCCAACAGCATTGATTGGGGTGAATGGGGCGCAACTGAGGCATAGCGTTCAATAAATGCCCGGGCCCTGAAATATTCCTGCTGGTCAAAACTGAGTCTGGCCATCTCATACAGGGCCTTGGGTTGCTTCTTGTTCAGCTGCAGGGCCTGACGGATATAACGTTCAGCTAACTTCACATCCGGAATACGCAGGGCGCACAGCCCTGCATTGGTTAAGGCATCGTCTGGTCGATTGTAATCACGGGTAGTCGCAACCCGGGCAAATATTTCGATAGCCTCCTGGTAATCAGTCTTATCACACAGGAAAACCGCAAAGTTATTCTGAAGACTCATATCGTCAGGACTGTACTGCAAAGCCTTACGATAAGAGTCTTTGGCCAGATCGGTCCGATCAGTACGACGATACAGTTCAGCCAAGTAATGATGGGCCTCACCCAGCTTAGGGTCCTGTTGTAATGCGCGTTTGAGTTTGGCCTCTGCCACCTCAAAATTACCATGCTGGAGATAGGATAGCCCCAGTTTGGCGTTGATCTGGGCCGGAGAATCTACGCCGATGGTGGAATCATATTTGGGTGCCCCGCCACATGCGACCAACATCAACAGAACCAGCCAGACTACCGCCATAAATTTGGCCTTCATGTCCGATGCACCTCATTAGTCTGAGCCCGCTGCTCCAGCGCCATGCGACTGCTCCGACGGGTCTTATCCTGTATCCGTCCGGCCAGCTGACCACAAGCAGCATCGATATCTTCACCCCGGGTCTTCCGGGTGACCGTCACTATACCGCCGGCAATTATGATGTCACGAAAGCGGTTTATGGCCGTACGAGATGATGTGCGATAGTGGGTACCAGGAAAGGGATTGAAGGGGATCAAATTCACCTTGGCCGGGATATCCAGTAAGAGCTCGACCAGACGATGCGCATCTTCGTCCCGATCATTGATCCCATCCAGCATGACATATTCAAAGGTGACACGACGTCGCAGTGCAATCGTGACATAGGATCTACAGGCATCGAGTAAATCCACGATTGGGTATTTACGGTTAATCGGTACCAGTTCATTGCGCAATTCATCCGTGGTGGCATGTAGTGATATCGCCAAACTGACATCACAGGTATCACGCAGGGTATACAGGGCCGGTACGACACCAGCGGTACTTAGGGTAATCCGGCGCTTGGACAGGCCATAGGCAAAATCATCCATCATGATCCGCATGGCACTGACGACATTATCAAAATTTAACAGCGGCTCACCCATCCCCATCATGACTACATTAGTCACCACCCGCTCCCCGTCAGGACGATAACCCAGCTCACGATTGGCGACCCATAACTGGGCAATGATCTCAGCCGTGATCAGGTTGCGGTTATAACCCTGGCGGGCGGTGGAACAGAATGAACAATTGAGTGAACATCCGACCTGGGATGATACACACAGGGTCCCTCGCCCGGCCTCAGGGATAAACACCGTTTCAATGGCATTCCCATCTGCCAGGCGCAATAGCCACTTGGTTGTGCCATCACCAGAGGCCTGCTCGGTAATAATCTCTGGCAGTCGAATCTCGGCAATTGCGTCCAGCTTGAGTCGCAATGCCTTACTGAGATTATTCATCTCACTGAAGGCATAAACCCCCTGCTGGTGGATCCATTTCATAACCTGAGAAGCACGAAAGGCCTTCTCACCCTGTTGGGCGAAGAAGGCCTCCAGCGCAGTCCGATCAAGATCGAGCAGATTGATCTTTGCGGCTAGCGTATCTGAACTTAGCGTGTCCGTGGACAGAGCTCATCCTCCGCAAAGAAATAGGCGATTTCAGCTGCTGCGGTATCTGGGCCATCAGAGCCATGAACAGCATTCTCATCAATACTGCTGGCAAAATCAGCACGAATCGTACCCGGTGCTGCTTCGGCAGGATTGGTAGCCCCCATCAGCTCACGATTTTTGACGATGGCATTATCACCCTCAAGGACCTGAACCATGACTGGACCGGAGGTCATAAAGGCCACCAGATCATTAAAGAAAGGACGTTCACTGTGCACAGCATAAAAGCCTTCAGCCTGCGCCTGGCTCAGCTGCATCAGTCGTGCGGCGACAATAGTCAGGCCATTATCTTCAAAACGGCTATAGATCTTGCCGATAATATTTTTAGCAACTGCATCGGGTTTAATTATAGAAATCGTACGTTCAACGGCCATTGAAAACTCCATTAGGGTATTTTAAATTGGGCGGCACAGCTTTACTCTCCTACACAGCAGGCCCAAATCTCAAACTGCTCCCGGGATGTAAAGGCATAGACCACAGAAAAAACTGGTGGTATTTTAACTTGTTAGTGGACAATTAACAATGAAACAGGATAGCCAAGCGGTCAAAATTCTTTTTACTACACGCCACCCAGCCCCTTGGGCATTCATGTGCCAGGCCAAAGCAATCTTAAAGTCTCGGTCACGATTGCAAAACTGCTACAACATGGCCCCTGTGGCTAACCACCATGCTAGATAAGAAGTCAAAAAAAACCGCAGCCTGGGGGCTGCGGTTTATTCTCGAGGTCACGACCTGTTCAGAACATCAGGAAGGCCCAGTCCAGGGTCATCTCAGTAACATCCGAACCAGTCTTGGGTGATGTATTTTTATACTGAAAGGTCAGCACATTACTGTCATCCAGGTCATAGCGCAGCGCCACAACATTGGCGGTATATTCTTCAGTACCCAGAGTCGTAAAATAGGCATCACCATCAAAGCTTAATGACTCATAACGCGCTGTAGGACGCAGTCTGCTCGTTGCCTGATAGCCAGCCTGAATATAATACGCATCGCCAGTACCATCACCGCCAGT
>CAZYTT010000062.1:0-8789 GCA_964650235.1 uncultured Gammaproteobacteria bacterium
CCATTGTCCGATGGTATAAATGTGTGGACTGATAATAATGAGCTGGCATTTGCCGAGTGTCGTCAATTGACGTTGTTACGTGAGCCTCTCAAGTTTAGTTTTACATTGACTTTATCGCTGGTGCTGCTCTTGAGTTGTTTGACCGCTGTATGGGCTGCCTTTTTTTCAGCTAGGCGTCTGGTGGCTCCTATTCGAGCCCTGGCGATTGGTACTAAGGCGGTTGCTGCAGGTGATTATCATCGCCAGCTCCCTCAGCATAGTCAGGATGAATTAGGATTTCTGGTCCAGTCATTTAATGATATGACTCGACGTATAGCCCTGGCAAGAGATGAGGCGGACAAGAGTCAGGCGCAGGCAGAGCGTGAACGTGTTTATTTGCGCGCAGTTCTTGGACGCTTATCTTCGGGGGTGTTGACCCTTGATAGGCATCGCACGATACGCACAGCAAATGTTAGTTCTGGTATGGTTTTAGGGGTAGACCTCAGAGGATTTATTGGGCGTGCGCTCGATGATCTTGTGCTTGAGTATGACTGGCTCGACAGTGTTGTTACTGCAATTAGTCGAAACCTTGATGGCGGAGTGGATGACTGGCGTGAGGAGATTGTAGTGTTTTCACAGCAAGGACGAAAGGTTCTGATGTGTGGCGGTGCGGCTTTGCCGAGTGTAGGTGAGTGGCAGTCAGGCTATGTAATTGTATTTGATGATGTCACGGCTCTTGTCCAGGCGCAACGTGATGCAGCCTGGGGAGAGGTTGCCAGACGGTTGGCGCACGAAATTAAAAATCCATTAACTCCGATCCAGTTGTCCGCTGAAAGGTTACGGAAGAAGTATCTTGAACACTTGCCAGAGGGCGAGGCTGAATTGTTAGATAGATTGACTCATACAATCATCCAGCAGGTTGAGGTGATGAAGAAGATGGTGCAGGCTTTTTCCGAGTATGCTCATACACCCCAGTTGTCGTTTAGTAACGTTAATTTGAATGATATCGTCAAGGAAGTCCTAGATCTATATCGAACTTCTGATAGGGGGGTGCAGATCATACTCGAGCTGGCTGATAAAATTCCTATGATAGAAGTAGATACCGGTCGTATCCGTCAGTTGTTGCATAATTTAATTAAGAATTCACTTGAGGCAATTGGTGAAGAAATTCATGGCAAAGTTCGGGTGACGACCAAAATACTACATCAAGGTAAATTTTTAAAAATTATGTTGCGGGTTGAGGATAATGGTACAGGTGTGCCGGTAAAGATGCTAGAGGAAGTGTTTGAGCCATATGTTAGCAGTAAATTGAAAGGGAGTGGGTTAGGTTTGGCGATAGTAAAAAAAATAGTTGAAGAACATGGCGGTTCGATACAGATTTATAACACGGGAAAAGGTGGTGCCTGTGTCGAAGCCCAATTTCCTGTTGAGACTAATGATGTTATGGGAGATGAAAAAAATAAAGTAGGGATGGCTGATTCTGAAAAATTTGAACACACAGAAAAAAATAAGTCTGAAGGGATGGCGTAATGGCATCAAATCATGTGTTGGTGGTAGATGATGAGCCAGATATTCGTCAGCTTATTCACGATATTCTGGTTGATGAGGGGTATGACGTTACTATGGCTGAAAACGGTGAGCAGGCACGACTAGCACGCCGCCAACGCCGGCCGGATTTGATCTTGCTGGATATTTGGATGCCTGATGTGGATGGCATTACTTTGTTGCGAGAGTGGTCGCATGACCAGGAGCAGGACATTCCCGTCATAATGATCTCGGGGCATGGAACTGTTGAAACAGCAGTTGAGGCAACTCGTCTGGGTGCCTACGATTTTCTTGAAAAGCCACTGTCGATGGCCAAGTTGTTATTAACAGTTCGACATGGGCTCGAGATACGTCGTTTACAGGAAGAGAATCAGGATTTACGCCGCGTAGTGCAGCCATTGCAGGAGCCGTTAGGCGGGAGCTCGGCCATGGTGGCATTGCGCGATCAAGTTAAGCGAGTGGCTCAACATAAGGCCTGGGTTTTGCTGGGCGGTGAGCCTGGTAGTGGCCTGGAGTTGTTTGCACGTTACCTGCATTCCAATAGTCCGCATCATGATGGGCCATTTGTACCGGCGCGTATGGCATCTGTTGCTGGAGAAAATGCGGCTATTGAATTATTTGGCAGCGAGGAAAATAACCAAGTTCAATATGGTTTACTCGAGCGGGCTAATGGAGGAACTCTGTTTCTGGATGAGGTGAGTGATATGAATGCCGCCGTTCAGGCGCGCTTGCTTAATATCCTTGAAAGCAAGTCTTTTACTCGGGTTGGCGGTAACGAACCAGTAATCTTTGATGCTCGGGTAGTAGCAGCAACTCATCACAATCTAGAGCATGAGGTTGAAGAGGGGCGTTTTCGGGGTGATCTTTTTTATCAATTAAATGTTGTGCCATTGCGAATTCCACCATTACGTGAGCATTTGGAAGATGTGCCTGAGTTAGTTGATTATTATATAGATCTGTTTGCTAACCAGGAACATTTGCCCTATCGCTCTTTTTCAGTTGCCGCACAAAACCGATTGCGCAATCATCAATGGGCTGGTAATGTCCGTGAGCTAAAGAATCTGGTGCAGCGATTATTGATTTTGAGTTCTGGTGATGAGGTGTCTGTACAAGATGTAGATCAGGCTCTAGGTACTGTCCGGACAGAACAGTCAGTAGCTGCATTTGCCTTGCCATTGCGCGAGGCTCGAGCGCAATTTGAGAAAGAATATTTCGAATATCATTTGCATGCTGCTGATAGCAGTCTTGGTCAGGTGGCACGTAAGGCAGGTATTGAGCGAACCCATCTGTATCGTAAGCTACGGGCTTTAGGTATAAATGCCAAGCCATGAATGTAACTTTAGATAAATGCACGTTTAACCGGTAATACTGTCTATGAAAATTATCATTTTGGGTGCTGGTCAGGTAGGTACGTCCGTGGCAGAAAATCTGTCACGTGAGGCCAATGATATTACCGTTGTGGATAGTGATCCTGAATGTCTGCAGTACCTTGCAGATCGCCTTGATCTGGGGACGGTTCAGGGGTTTGCATCTCATCCTGATGTCTTACGTCGGGCAGGTGCTGAAGATGCAGATATGATCATCGCTGTAACCAATAGTGATGAGACAAATATGGTGGCCTGCCAGGTTGCCTATACCCTTTTTCACACACCGACTAAAATTGCCCGTGTACGAGCTCGAAGCTTTCTCAATCATTCTTCTTTATTTACCCAGGAAGCCTTCCCAGTTGATATGTTGATCAGTCCTGAGCAGGAAGTTATTAAGCTGGTCGAGCGTTTAATTGAGTTTCCTGGGGCTCTGCAAGTGCTAGATTTTGCCGATGGCCGTGTCCGACTGGTAGCTGTACGTGTCTATTATGGTGGGCCAATGGTTGGGCATGAATTACGTGATCTCAGTGAGCATATGCCCGGCGTTGATGCGCGTGTAGCGGCAATTTTTCGTCGCGGCGCAGCTATTACTCCGCAAGGGGACACGGTAATTGAAGTTGATGATGAAGTCTTCTTTATTGCATCTAGAAATAATATCCGCACAGTAATGGGCGAGTTGAGACGACTGGAAAACTCGGTGAAGCGGGTTATGCTGGTAGGTGGTGGCAATATTGGTAGGGGGCTGGCTCAGGCGCTTGAAGATCGTTGTCATGTCAAATTAATTGAGAAGGATCCTGCGCGGACGCAGGTATTGTCAGAGGCATTGGAGCGAGCGCTAGTCCTTCAGGGTGATGCGGCAAATGAAGAGCTGTTGATAGAAGAAAATATTGAAAATGCGGATGTGTTCTGTTCAGCAACCAATGATGATGAAGTTAATATTTTATCAGCGATGTTAGCCAAGCGCCTGGGAGCACGTCGAGTAATCGCTTTAATAAATCGGGCCTCTTATGTTGACCTGGTTGAGAGTAGTGATATTGATATTGCAATTTCTCCTCACCAGGCAACTATTGGAAGCTTACTTGCACATGTTCGTCGCGGCGATGTAGTTGTTGTGCATTCATTAAGACGTGGTGCTGCTGAGGCAATTGAAGCAGTTGCTCATGGTGATCCGCAGTCTTCAAAAGTAGTAGGTAGAGCTATTGAAGATATTAAGTTACCACCGGATACCACAATTGGCGCAATCGTGAGGAATAATGATGTCATTATTGCTCATCACGATACAGTTATCGAAGCTGATGATCATGTCATTCTGTTTTTAATAGATAAGCGACATATTACGGCTGTTGAGCAAATGTTCCAGGTCAGTGTTACGTTCCTCTAGTCTTTGACAATTTTAGTCGTGTGTGTACCTGGACAGGTGTGATAATTTGAAGATTGGAATTAATTAAGCCATGCACTTTCGCGCAATCCTGAAGATCATTGGTGTTTTGTTGATGCTGTTTAGCATAACCATGCTTCCTCCGGCGGGTGTGGCATGGTTGTACGATGAAGATTTGATTGACATTTTTCTGGAAGGATTTTGTGTCACATTTATCATTGGGGCAATTCTCTGGCAGTTAGTTAAAGAAAGCCAGGATGAACTAAAATTGCGTGATGGTTTTATGGTTGTCGTCATGTTTTGGGTCGTTTTAGGTGTTTTCGGTTGTTTTCCTTTTTTAATGGCTATGGAGCTGAGCGTAGTCGATGCGATTTTTGAATCCTTATCGGGTCTGACGACTACGGGCGCAACGGTGATTGTTGGCCTTGATTCGCTTCCACATGCACTTTTGTACTACCGTCAACAGCTTAACTGGCTGGGTGGAATGGGTATTATCGTTTTAGCGGTGGCTATATTGCCCATGCTGGGCATTGGTGGAATGCAGCTCTATCGCGCCGAGACGCCCGGCCCTATGAAAGATTCCAAGTTAACGCCACGAATAACAGAGACCGCCAAGGCGTTGTGGTATATCTATTTAAGTATGACCCTGGCTTGCGCTGGGCTTTATTGGTTGGCTGGTATGTCAGTTTTTGATGCCATAGGGCATAGTTTTTCCACAGTAGCGATTGGTGGTTTTTCAACCCATGATTTGAGCATGGCCTATTTTGATAACCACTTCATCGAGGCTGTGGCAATGATTTTTATGTTGCTGGCAGGTGTTAATTTTGCGTTACACTTTTTAGTCTGGCGAAACATAAGTATTCGCCCATACCTCCAGGATCCGGAGTTTCGGGTATATATTAGTATCCTGGTTGTAATATCTACTATATCAATATGTTACCTTTATTTTACTGGCTTGTATTCAAATCTCGAAACGGCAATTTTTAATGGTCTTTTTCAGACAATTTCTATTGGAACTACGGCTGGGTTTACTACAGCTGAGTACCATCAGTGGCCAACATTTCTGCCCATGTTATTACTGCTAGGTAGCTTTATCGGGGGGTGTGCGGGATCAACTGGTGGTGGTATGAAAGTTATCCGTGTCTGGTTGCTGATTAAGCAGGGATTGCGTGAAATTCGGCGTTTAATTCACCCAAATGCCGTATTTTCTATCAAGGTAGGTAATAAGCCGCTGGGGTCGCGTGTTGTGGGTTCAGTCTGGGGGTTTTTTTCACTCTATGTCGTCTGTTTTTGTATTATGGGGCTGATTTTGTCGGCTACAGGCCTGGATTTGGTCACAGCATTTTCTGCAGTTGCTGCCTGTTTAAATAATCTGGGACCAGGGCTGGGTGCTGTTGGGTCCAATTACGCTGATATCAATGATGTAGCTAAATGGGTGTTATGTTTCGCTATGCTATTAGGGCGGTTGGAAATTTTTACGTTATTGGTATTGCTGGTGCCTGAGTTTTGGCGTCGATAGCTTAAGAGGTCTATTGAGACGTGAGCGATGAAAAAAGACAGAAGTGGGACACTATATATAGTAATGGTGGCCAAGCAGGAGCACCTTCCCGAATATTAAGTGAAAATAAGCACCTTCTGCCTGGGCATGGCCGGGCGTTGGAGATTGCCTGCGGAAGAGGAGCAAATGCCCTGTTTCTGGCGGGTTTAGGGCTGGATACATCTGCATGGGATATTTCTCCAGTTGTTATCTCTGCTATGCATTCCGAGGCGGAACACCAAGGCCTCGCTATTGAGGGAGAGGTCCGGGATGTTATGCAAGAACCACCGCCAAATAGTACTTTTGATGTGATTATAGTCAGCCATTTTCTTGAGCGTGGCTTAATTGGGCTTATCAAGAAGGCGCTAAGGCCTGGAGGGTTGCTTTTCTACCAGACGTTTACTCAGACCAGGGTTAGCGACCGAGGGCCCACTAATCAAGACTTCAGGCTGGCCGATAACGAATTATTGAAATTATGTGATGGAATGCGCGTACTCGTCTATAGAGAAGAGGGTATAGTTGGTAATATTAGCCAGGGATTCAGGGATCTGGCCCTGATTGTGGCTCAGAAAACGTAATCTTAAGAGGCATTAAACTTAAATGTAGGAGTTATATAGAGATTCTAATTTGATATTAATATGTTTTTAATTTCAAGGGATTAGTCTATGTAATACCATGTCTGGAGAATCGGGTAACATTGACATCAATAGTACCAGGTCATAAAATCGAACTAAATATGTGCTTGTTAAGGCATGTTAGATCAGAGTAGGGGACGATAAATGAAATTCAAGACTTGCATTAAAGCGGTTACATTAGCGGGGTTAGCGTCATTTGCGATCCCAATGTCAGCTCAGGCAGCGCTAACTTTTGGTGAATGGACAGTTACTACGGATGCGGCCAATAATATAACGGGTCAGATATCGGGTTGTCCAACGGCTGCTACAGGTTGTACTGCGCTGGTTCAAGGTGAAGGCTTTCTTCAGCAACAAGTTGATTTCCCCGCTCAGAATGGTATAGATGCTCTAGGTAATCCTATTAGTCTGCCGGCAACGAGTTACATTCGTACGATTATAACTGATCCTAATGCCAATGCTCTGACACCTACAGCGGTTGCAGGTCTGCCCTATTTTGATGAAAGTTATGTTCAGACAGCTGGTGGAGGTACCGGTATTGTTGGCAAGCAGACAGTGACTGATGCCGGATTTAATTTCTCCAGTTCGTCAGAGCTATATATTGGTTGGGGAACTAATGAGTTAATTAAACCAACTGGTAAAAATAATTTAAATTTAAACCAGCAATTTACTGATGTTGGTGTTAGTGGGGTATTTGGCGATGAATTCCAGAGTAATTTCGATCTAAAGGTGGATCTGGCTGCTAATGGCACGCAATCAGGCAAATCAATGACTATCGGTCAAATCGTGGAGATGGGTACCAATGGTGTTAATAATACGACTGACATTCAGCGCTTTTTGGTTGAGCAACGTACTGGGTCCCTCCAGACTCAGAGTAACCCAAGTTTTGCCCTGGCAGCAACATCCTTTGATGCCCAGGGTAACCCGATTAATGGTACAGCAGGTTCAAGTGCGATTGGGATGCAACCAGGTGGTGTGGCGAGTTGGACTTCCAGTGATGATGTAATGCTGGTATGGCTTGGTCAGAATGTAAGTGCTGATACTAACGGCGATGGGGTGGCCTCTATCTTTGGATACGAGAGTGTGACCGTAACGCCTTCGGGTACGACAACGCCAAGTCAATTTGCGAGCACATTCTCTAATGATACTGCTGGCGTTGGTGCTCAGACTGCTGCCAGTGTGACAGCGCCGTTTAACTGGGATCAAACGACTTTTGGTGTGGCGCCACCTACATTGCCTGTACCTGCTATTGCTAATCCTAATGGTACATTTACTGATAGTGGTGTGCTGGAGTAATTTGTTTCTATAAGTTACCTGGATATTTTAGTAACAATAAGTCCGGCTAATATTTTTTTGTAATTGATAAAAGAGAAGACTACTGTCTTCTCTTTTTTTTTGTAGTGATAATTTACAGACGCTTATATAGATTGATGCTAAGCTTTGTATTGTCTTGGAAAATTGACACTGATATGAACTTATCACGAGTGTTGATGTTTGCGAAGGAAGATCGTATGTTTGATCAACATTATTTATCTTTAACCAATAAAATTTTTCAATATATGAAGACTGTCATTTTTCATCCTCTGGTTCTTGTGCTGATTTTGTGTCTATCGCCTGTAATGGTGGTAATAGCTGATACGCTTGTAACTGAAAAGACAATTACTGCAGAGACGCTGATGGAGCGCTGTGCAAGTAAATACCCTGGTGATGATCAACGATCCCGTTTTACCGTATTGCTACGTGATACGAAGGGTAAAATCAAAAAGAGTGAATATCTGCGAATATGGAAAGATTATAAAGGCCGTGAAGGTGTGTCAGATAAGATGATGCTATTTACTATTTTTCCTCCTAAGGCGAAGGGCGCCTCGTTTATGCGTGTCGCCTATGTCCCAGATGTGAATCGTAATATTGATCAATGGATTTATTTACCGGTGTTGAAAAAAATACGCCGTGTTTCGATCCGAAACCCCAGTGATAGTTTTTTGAACTCCAACCTGACTTATGCAGATGTAGGTACTCGCGCCCTGGAGCAGGATAGGCATAAATATATTGGAGTTAAACAGGTAAAAGATAGAACATTTTATTTAGTAGAGAGTGTACCCAAAGAGGCTAATCCTCAGTATGGGAAACGTGAATTCTGGTTTGCCAAGGGTGATAAGGACGACTGGTCAGAATGTGTCAATGTCCGCATCAATTATTTTGATACCAATAATAAGCTGCTTAAGGAGCAGTTTATAAAATGGCAAAAAATTAAGGATGCCTGGGTTTGGGAACAAGTGCTGGTTAGAAATCCTAATAATCAATCTGCCTCCGTTTTCCAGGTCAGTGGCGTATCAATAAATACTAATTTG
>CAZYTT010000062.1:8889-11706 GCA_964650235.1 uncultured Gammaproteobacteria bacterium
GCAAAATCAATGCGTGAATTAGGGCAGGCGCAAGCGCAATTACGGAGAGAAAAAGCGCGAGCATCAGCGATGAAGCGTAAAGAAGAGTACCTGGGCGCGCGTGTGCCGGGTGAGCTGCGAGCCAAGGTGATAGCACGGGCAAATGATCTGGGTATTCCAGTCTCAATATTGATTAGAAATATCCTGGAAGAGGCCTTCCCTGCTGCCATAGAGGAAAAGGTGACAAAGGGCCCGGCAGAGCAGGCATCTGTTATACCTGAAATGCAATTTCCAAATGTGATCGGGTGGGAACAAATAACTTTAAATCGTCCAATGGTTTGTACATCATGCGCACAATTAATACAGTCAGGTGTCCGTGTAACTCTAGGTTTAACCAGTCCTGGGGATGAACACGTAATATTATGCAACAAGTGCAAATTGCCTGGTTAAGATATGATTTTGCCAAATGGATAAATACGATAGTAGTACTGTCTTCATGTCTGTTGTTGCAGCTGTTCATCTTAACTGTTTCTAATGCCGCTGATAATGAAGATAATGTCTGGTTTAATGATTCAGAATGGGATTTGGTTTCCTCGGAAACAACTGAGACCGATTTAAAATCACCTGGCTGGCGTGATCGACTGTTAATTACTGGTTATCTAAAAAATGAAACGGCTTATCGATATGATGAGCCGCGTTCAATCACAAAAATTCGTAATATATTTTCCCTCTCAGCAGAATATAAATTTTCTGATCGAGTCAATTTCCAGGCATCAGCATGGGCGTACCATGATCTTGTTTATCAATTATTTAACTACGAAACTATAGCTGCTCGTTTCGTTAGGGATGATGATAAACCACTAGTTTTTGTCGATAATCTGGATCAGGAAAAAGACTCCGGCATTACATCGGTGCGTGAGTTTTATGCAGATGTCTTTCTTGATGATATTGATATCCGCATCGGACGTCAATTTATTATCTGGGGAATATTTGACGGCATTCGCATAACTGATGAGCTCAACCCGCTTAATTTTAGAGAATTAGTGCTGCCAGATCTTCTGGATTACAGGGTACCTTTGTGGTCTTTGAAGGTGGATTACTACCAACAGTCAGGTGATTGGGAATTTGTCTGGATACCCGATATTCAGTTTCATAAACCAGCACCCAGGGGTTCTGAATGGGAGCTGTTGCAGGAGGTAAGTGGTGTAACTCAGGTGGCCAGTGGTGGAACTCAAACGGGTAGTGAATATCATACGACTTATCCCGATACCTTTACTCTGGGTAATAGTGAATTCGGTTTTCGCTATAGAACAAATATCTTTGGAGCACAACTGGGCTTTAGTTATTTCCATACATGGGATGATTTCCCGGTAATTTTTCGCACAATTAAACTGAGCTCAGTAGCTGATCCCGAGTTTTTTCCTACCTATACCCGCATTAACATCTTTGGGGCAACCCTGGTAAAACCGATTGGTGAGCAGATTCTTAAGTTTGAACTGGCATGGATACCTGACAAATATTTTGGTCTGGAAAGAGATGTCGATCTCAATAATGATGGTTACCTGGATGGTGATGGTGTATTGAAGCTCAAACATTTTCGCTGGGGCTTAGGTGTTGATTTCAACTGGCTTGGTATCGATTTTTCTCCAGCGATTACCCAGTGGGTCATACTCGACTATGTAAATGGTCTTATCCAGGATAAGAATGATACATCACTGACATTATTTGCGCGTAAGCCATTGCCTGAAGAGGGTGTGGTCCTGCAGTTATTGGCAATCTCATTAGTTAATATGAATGAACTTTACCTCAAGCCGAAAGTTACTTTTGATATTAGTGATCACTTTAAGATGTCATTTGGAATGGATCTATTTTATGGTGTCAGGTCAAAATTTGGGGTGTCAGCAGCAGGTGGTGCGGTAACTAATTTAACAGCGATTGAACAAAGCGCTCAGTTCTTTGGGAATTTTCATAATAATGATCGTGTCTTTGCTGAGTTTAAATATAGTTTTTAGACAGTTGCCCTATGATTAAAAAAACCACCATAAAAAGTCTCTGCATTTTGTTGGTGACTGTATTCAGTCAGCAGGTGGCCACTGCTCAGGAATGGCATTGGTCAGTTTCACCATTGTTGGGGATTTATAGTCCACGTCTGGGAGATCTCTATAAAAAAGAGTTTGTAGCGCCATTGCCAGGTACAGGTGGGGTAATTGTTGATGGCGAAGGCAGCTTTAACTATGACTTTAAAATAAAAAACACATTGCCCAGTGTTAGATATGCAGCAGAGGCAGGTATTGAGATACAACTGGAAATCAATGATCAACTTAGATTGCTTCTGGGCTTCGGTAGCTGGGAGGGTGGAAGTACCTCTGTCCTTCGTACTGAAATGCCCTTTCAGGGGGAGGTCAGTCAGTTAGTCTATGAGCGAAGTGCACGAATTTCTACTACCCAGTATTTTATTGGATTAAGACGAAATATTATCTTCAAAGGAAATAAGCGACTGTATTTTAGAGGGACGCTGAATGAAATTATGGATGTTGATTTTAATGAAGACCTGACCTTTTCTTTTCTAACTGGCCAGGCTAAAGGTTTTAAACGAGTAGTCAATATGGAGTCTCAGTCCACGGGCATACTCATGCTTCAACTTGGTGTTGGCGGAGAATATTTCATTAATGAATGGTTATCTTTTGGTTTTGATACCGGTTATATGAAATCACTGGATCATTCGACACTTGGTAATGCGCGTTCGAGAGATGATTTTCAGATAGGTGATAGTGTTGACCTGAGTTTGCCAGCGCGAGTAGGGCCAGATGGCCGGTTGTGGTATCTCGATAGTTCGGG
>CAZYTT010000063.1:0-3533 GCA_964650235.1 uncultured Gammaproteobacteria bacterium
CGCGTTGGCGAGTCGATTTTTGACAGGGAGGTCATAAAATCAATCACGAGGTAGCAGCACTAATGTAGGCTTTAGGTGGTCTGGTTTTTAAGAGGCGGAAATAATGGAAAAAAAGTTTGATGTAGCGGTAGTGGGTGCAACGGGTGCCGTTGGTGAGACAATGATTTCGATTCTGGAACAACGAAATTTCCCTGTCCGTAATCTCTATCCGCTGGCAAGTAGCCGTTCAGCCGGGAGTCGCGTTGAGTTTAATGGCAAGCACATTGTTGTTGGGGACCTGGATACATTTGATTTTTCTCAGGTACAGATCGGCCTGTTCTCTGCCGGTGGGAGTGTGTCAGAAAAGTATGCGCCTGTCGCTGCTGCTGCGGGTTGTGTTGTTGTTGATAATACCTCCCATTTTCGATATGACGATGATGTGCCATTAGTAGTGCCTGAAGTAAATCCCGGCGCACTCAGCGGCTACACTCAGCGGAATATTATCGCTAATCCAAATTGCTCTACTATCCAGATGCTGGTGGCATTGAAGCCTATCCATGATGCAGTGGGTATTGAGCGTATTAATGTCTGTACCTATCAGGCTGTTTCAGGCACAGGTAAGGAGGCCATTGAAGAGCTGGCCGGGCAGACCGCGGCCCTGCTGAATGCCAAACCGGTTCAGGCAAAGGTGTATCCTAAGCAGATTGCCTTCAACGTCCTGCCCCAGATTGATGTCTTCCAGGACAATGGTTATACCAAGGAAGAGATGAAAATGGTCTGGGAAACTAAAAAAATATTCGAAGATGACGCTATTGTAGTAAACCCGACAGCTGTCAGGGTGCCCGTCTTTTATGGTCACTCAGAAGCTATCCATATAGAGACGAAAAAGAAGATTACGGCAACTGAGGCACGGAATGTGCTTGCAAAGGCATCAGGCGTCAAAGTTTTAGACACATATGAGCCGGGTGGCTATCCAACCGCTGTCACTGAAGGGGCTGGAGAAGATCCAGTTTATGTTGGTCGGATTAGAGAGGATATTTCGCATCCACGGGGACTGAATTTGTGGGTGGTTGCTGATAACGTACGAAAAGGTGCAGCGCTAAACAGTGTTCAAATTGCTGAAATTCTGATAAAAGATTATTTGAATTAAGTAATTAAGGCTGGCGTCATGTAGTACCGTACGTAACTAAATGCTCAAAAACTATAATTAATAAGGAGTAAGAGATTGCGTAGAATTGCAACTGTGGTAGCCGCTTTGATGTTACCGATGCAGGCTCAGGCATTGGGTGTTGGTGAGATTGAATCTTACTCAGCACTAAATCAACCGCTTGAGGCTGAGATAGGTCTGTTCTCTGTTGGTTCAATCAATCAGAATGATATTCGGGTTAAACTGGCCCCCTTTGAGGCCTATGAACAGGCCGGTATCGAGTATCCCTCCGTTCTGAGCAGTTTGAAGTTCTCTGTCGAAGAGCGACCTGATGGTGAATTTTACATCCGGGTCCATTCTAAAGAGTCAGTTCAGGATCCCTTTCTGGATATATTGCTTGCCATCGATTGGCCAAGTGGTCATCTAATGCGTGAATATACCATGCTACTCGATCTGCCAGTGATGACCGATGAGGTTGTTGGTGCAGTATCTGCCCCAGAAACGACAATCGATATGAGTGCAACTTCGCCATCAATGGTTGAGGGTTCGGGCTATGTTGGTAGTGTTAGTTCTGCGCCGGAATCAACACAGGACAAAGATGTACCACTTGTGCCCGCCGCTGAACCGATTTACGCTGAGACAACGTCCCAGATGGGTTCCGGTAATCTACGTGTAGGTATGGTTAAACGGGGGGATACCCTGTGGGGTATTGCCGAATCTATGCGCACGGATCGTTCGGTCACTGTGCAACAAATCATGATTGCCTTGCTAAAGAATAACCCAGAGGCTTTTTATGACAATAATATCAATAATCTGAAGGCTGGTTATGTGTTGCGGCTGGACAATCCTGAACTCATTACTGCGCTAAGTCCAGCGCAGGCCTCGCGTGAGGCACAACGCCAATTTCAGGCCTGGAAGTCTGGACGGCAAGGGCAGTCAAATCAGATGACCCAAGGCAGCAATCTAGGTGATGGGACTGCTGGTGCGGCCAGTTTGAGGCTGATTTCACCTGACGATGCTGATTCAATTTTATCCAGGACAGCCTCAGGTGATAGTCAGACAGGTAGTCTGAGTAGTGAAGGTCTTGAGGCCTTACGTCAGGAGCTGAATTACGCACTGGATACATCCGACTCCAGTCGCCAGGAGAATACCGAGTTACGTGCGCGAATTGCTGAACTGGAAGGACAGATTGGTGAGATGCAGCGCCTGCTGTCATTACGTGATGATGCCCTGAGTGTATTACAGGCCTCACCAGAATCTGAATCAGAGACTGGCTCAGATTCAGAGGTTGATCAACAGGTCGCCGCTGATTCTCAGGCAGTGGCGAAAGCCCCGATGGCAAACAAGGCCCCATTAGCAGAAAGTAACGCCAAACCTACAGCTCAGCAAAAACCAGTGGCGCAAGAAGAGAGCTTGGTAGACATGGCGATGGCTTATATCAATCGCACTGTTAATCTGGTTACTTCAGTCGTCAGTCCTGTTGTCCTTGGTGGGGCAGTCGGTGGTTTATTGCTGCTGTTGGGTGGTGCCTGGTTCCTGCGTAAGCGTAAAATTTCAGAGGATGACCTTGAGCAAAGCATGCGCGTCGAGGTTGCGGACAAGAAATTATCCGATGATCTGGCCAATGGTACGGTGAGTGATCTGTCGGAGCCAAAGGAAGAGACCAGTGCCGTAGAATTGCTTGACTCGACTGAAGCCGATAAATATGAAGCGGATATTGATGAAATCGATGTGATGGCTGAGGCTGACGTCTACCTGGCCTATCAGCGTTTTGACCGGGCCGAAGAGTTGATGCGCGAGGCCATAGTAAGTGAGCCTGATCGTCTCGACCTGCAAATGAAATTACTGGAGGTCCTGTCAGTTAGTGCTAGCTCTGATGCATTTATAGAAGCGGCTGAACAATTTGCTGCCAAGGGTGGAAAGAGTGATAACGCTATGTGGGCCAAGGTTTCTGAAATGGCCAGTAGTATGGGGATTAACCATCCCATATTCAGTGGTGGCATAGAGACTGGTGAGTCGGATCAGGGCGATGATGTTGATCTGCCTGGAGGTGACCTGGACGCTGATTTAAGTAGTCTTGATGATGATCTGATGGCCAGTCTCGATGAAGATATTGCGGCTGTAAGTTCAGTGGCAGAAGCTGAGGAAGCAGCTGAGTCTGATGAGCCGGTTGAAGATATAGAGGTTGCGGATACCCTGGTGTCTGAGGCTATCGAGACAGATGGTCTGGATTTTGATCTGAGTGAACACACGGAAGATGCCAGTACTTTTGATAGTGATGCCAAATCCATACCGACAGTAGATGATGTAGATATTAACAGTGATAGTAATGAGCTGGAATTCGATACCTCTGATCTAACCACAGCAGCTAATGAAGAACCAGCTGCCCATGAACAGAGCACTGATG
>CAZYTT010000063.1:3633-11632 GCA_964650235.1 uncultured Gammaproteobacteria bacterium
GATCTTTCGACAGAGACTGCTGTTGAAGAAATCGATAGTCATGTGGGTGATGCGGGTGAAGATGAAACAGTCAGAGAGATGCATGAGGTTGCCGATCTTGATAGTGATGTTGATGATACATCTGCTAGCGAGCTTGATTTTATCAGTGATGAGGTTGAATCTGATAATATTGATGATGATCTGTCGGGAGATATTGACTGGTTGGCTTCGGCTGCCGATGATGCTGTTGAAGATGATGACGGCGATAGCTTTTTCTCCAGCGAAGATGAAGTGGCTACCAAGCTTGACCTGATTCGTGCCTATATTGATATGGGTGATAACGACAGCGCCCGTAATATACTTGCCGAGGTCGTTGAAGAGGGTAATGATGAGCAGAAAAATGAAGCCCAGGAAATTCTGAAGCAAATCGACTAGTTGCCTGTTCTCTAAGGCTATAAGTATTGGTTTGAATCAGTATGACAATGCTATTCTCTGACGCATTATGGTAGTACATCCAGTTATACGTGTTGTCATGCTAGTCATGCTGGCGCTGATGGTCATTCACGTTAATCTTTGGCATATGATCCCTGTATCGGCCGTGTTGATTTATTTCTATGGGTTCCGGATTGGCGGGGCATCCAAGATGAAGGCATGGTCTATGCTTCTTAGAATGCGTTGGTTCTTTATCTCTATCCTGTTTGTCTATGGCTGGTTGACACCTGTGCCGACGCCTTTAGGTGAAGCGACCTGGTCGTGGTTGCTTCCTGACCTCCCGTCACTTTTTTCTGGCGCTAGGCAATTATTAGCACTGACCATAGTGATGCTGTCGGTGAATCTCCTGCTACATTATAGTAAGCGCCAGGAATTACTTCAGGCGATCTACTGGCTGGCGCGACCTGTTGCTTTTTTTGGGTTATCACGCGACAGGCTGGCTGTAAGGCTGGTGCTGGTGCTCGAGCAAGCCACTGCCATGCGATCTAATCTTGTTGCAATTAAGTCATCCTTGTCTACTCATGTCAATGACGAGTTAACTGCCTCAAGTGAAGTTATTGGGTCGCGGTGGCGGTGGTTTCGCTGGTCAGGACTGACCTCAATGTTAGCTTCTTTGATATCGGACACCCTCATGGAGGCAAATGACAAAGGGGCAGATATTATTGAATTTCACCCTTTGTCAGCACCACCGTATTATCAATGGGGCCTCCCGCTGGTAGCTATACCCATGCTGTTGCTATTGCCGCTCTAACGTGTGCGGCTCTCTGCCCGGGAGTCAAGCCTGTAGCCTTATTTAAGACGTAAGACAACCCCTGCCAGTGGAGGCACCTCAATCACGATAGACTGTTCGCGACCCATCCAGGCGAACGGTTCTGAAATATTAATACCATGATTGCCAATATTGCTACCGCCGAAATACTCTGAATCGGAGTTGAAAATTTCTTTGTATTCACCCGGGACAGGGACGCCAACACGAAAATTATGTCGAACCACGCCGGTGAAATTGAGTATTATTAATAATGTCTCATTATCACTGCGCCGTACATAACTCAATACAGACTGTGTTGCATCGTTGCAGTCAAGCCATTCAAATCCCTGGGCATCAAAATCATATTGAGAAAGGGCCGGATGGGACTGGTACAGTTCATTCAGTGCGCGGGTCAATGCCTGTATTCCCTTGTGGTTGGGGAATTCAAGCACATACCATTCCAGCTCTTTATGGTGATTCCACTCTTCTCCTTGGGCAAATTCACACCCCATAAACAAGAGTTTCTTTCCTGGGTGTGTATACATATAGGTATAGAGCAGGCGCAGATTGGCAAAGCGTTGCCACTCATCACCGGGCATGCGATATAATAGTGAGCGCTTACCATGCACAACTTCATCGTGGGAAAAGGGTAGGATAAAGTTTTCAGTAAAGGCGTAGAGCTGACTGAATGTAAGCTGACCATGATGATGGCTACGATAGACAGGATCCAGTTTCATGTATTCCAGCGTGTCGTGCATCCAGCCCATATTCCACTTCATGCTGAAGCCCAGACCGCCTTGCCAGGTAGGCCGGGATACCATGGGCCAGGAGGTGCTCTCTTCTGCCAGGACCACGGTGCCGGGGTGGTGTTCATGCGTCAACGCATTCATGTTGCGCAGAAATTCGATAGCATCCAAGTTTTCATTACCACCATGAATATTGGGTAACCACTGACCTTCTTCGCGCGAATAATCCAGATACAACATCGATGCGACAGCATCAACGCGCAGGCCATCAAGGTGGTATTCGCTGAGCCAGAATAGTGCGCTGGATAACAGGAAGTTGCTGACCTCGGCACGGCCATAGTTAAAAATCAGTGTACCCCAGTCCTGGTGCTCTCCCAGCCGCGGGTCTGCGTGCTCATAGAGCGGGCTGCCATCGAACTGTGCCAGGCCGTGGCTATCCTTGGGGAAATGACCAGGTACCCAGTCAAGAATGACGCCGATATGGTGCTTATGGCAATAATCAACAAAATAACGGAAGTCATCGGGCTGACCAAATCGGGCGGTTGGGGCAAAATAACCAGTTGTCTGATAGCCCCATGAATCATCAAAAGGATGCTCGGTGATTGGTAATAACTCTATATGGGTAAATTTCAGGTCTTTACAGTAGGCGACCAGTTCATGGGCAAGGGTGCGATAATCGAGAAAGTCGCCCTGTTGGTCGCGTCGCCATGAACCCAGGTGCACCTCATAGATAGACATAGGTTGCTGCAACCAGTTTGATGCAGCTCGCTGATTAATCCAGTCACTATCCTGCCACTGGTAATCGGTTTCGCGGGTGATGATTGAAGCTGTGCGCGGACGCATTTCATGACGACGCGCATAGGGGTCAGTCTTGACATGGAGGCTGCCGTTATGTCGATTGCGAATCTCAAATTTATAATTCTCACCATCACCCAGGCCTGGTACAAACAGTTCCCACGCACCACTATTGCCTCGTACCCTCATTGGATGACTTCGACCATCCCACTGGTTGAAGTCACCAATAACACTGACGCGTTCGGCTTCGGGTGCCCACAGGGAAAAGACAACACCGCGGACATCATCGATACAGCGTGGGTGAGCGCCCAGAAAGTTGGCGCATTGATGATGACGTCCCTCGTTGAAGAGGTAGAGATCAACATCAGAGAGCTGGGGTAAAAAAGTGTATGGGTCGTGACGCTGATGGGTATGGCCGTGGCTATCAGTCCACTGAATTCGATAGTGGTGCTCAGTTAACTGATCCGAAGGTCCTTGCCATTCAAACAGGTCGGTGTCGAATAGGCGTTCGAGGTGTATATTAGTGTCGACAATCTGTACCTGTTGTGAATGGGGGCAGAAGGCACGTAGGACGATGTTATGTTCGCCAGCTGGGTGGCGCCCAAGAAAGCCAAACGGGTCATGATGCCGGGCCTCAATAATCTTGACTGCATCTTCTGAAAGGCTTGATGGCATAGACTTTTCTGCTGAATCTGGATTCTGTTGATTTTGTATGGGCATAGGTGCTTTGTGTCATTCTTGTAGTTTTACTGGAATAGTTAGTGTGACTATAGCTCATTATGGTCATATGTGGCAGTTTCTTATGTAGAAACCCGAATGAGTGGTTGGAAATGTAAGCCTCCAAGGGTAATATTATAAGGGCAATATTATAACGTTTGCGGGCTGATATGGCATCGCTTGCAAGGAAGGCAGGGGTAATGCCCTGTATAAACAAGCAACATGGAAAAAAATAATGCCTTTAATAGATAACCGCGAGCCCAGGTTCGTCAGTAAATTGACGCGCGATACTGTAGCACTGATCCTGGCTGGTGGCCGTGGGTCACGACTTAAGGATCTGACCAACTGGCGTGCCAAACCTGCTGTCCCCTTTGGTGGTAAATTCAGAATTATCGATTTCCCCCTGTCCAACTGTATTAATTCGGGTATTCGCCGCATTGCGGTAATGACCCAGTATAAGGCCCATTCGTTAATACGACATATTCAACACGGCTGGAGTTTTTTACGAGCGGAGTTAGGTGAGTTTGTTGAGGTAGTACCTGCCCAGCAACGGATCAAGGATTCCTGGTATACCGGTACTGCTGATGCGGTCTATCAAAACCTGGATATTATTCATAGTCACAATGCCTCCTACGTCCTGGTACTGGCCGGTGATCATATCTACAAGATGGATTATGGCCCAATGCTGGCCTATCACGCTGAGACCAATTCAGACCTGACGGTCGGTTGTATTGAGGTACCACTGGAGACGGCCAAGGCCTTCGGGGTGATGTCTGTAGATAAAGATGGACGCGTTATCGAATTTAATGAAAAGCCCGAAAATCCATCGCCGATTCCCGGTAGTGATAACACCGCTCTGGCGTCGATGGGGATCTATGTCTTCAATAAAAAATTTCTGTTTGAACAGTTAATCAAGGATGCGGATGACAGTGACTCCAGTCATGACTTTGGTCACGATATTATCCCTGATGCAGTAGCCAATTTTAAGGTCTCGGCCTATCCATTTCGGGATGTCGAGAGTGATGACCAGGCCTACTGGCGCGATGTAGGTACCATTGATGCATATTGGCAAGCAAATATGGAATTGATTGGTGTTACTCCGGAATTAAATATGTACGATGATTCGTGGCCCATATGGACCTACCAGCAGCAATTACCACCAGCGAAATTTGTATTTGATGATGAAGGGCGCCGTGGTATGGCTGTTGATTCAATGATCTCAGGTGGTTGTATAGTTTCAGGTGCGACTGTTCATGGCTCATTATTATTCTCCAATGTGCGTATTAATTCCTATGCCCATGTCGATAGCAGCGTGATATTGCCAGATGTTACGATCGGCGAGGGCTGTCGATTGACGAAAGCAGTCATAGATAAACGCTGTAATATTCCACCCGGTACCATTATTGGTGAAGACCCGGTAGAGGATGCCCGCCGCTTTCATGTGAGCCCGGGTGGTGTTGTTGTAGTAACTCCGGATATGCTGGGACAGGATATATTTCGTGGCGGCTAATAATCGTTTGAAGGTTGTGCTGTTCTGGCATATGCATCAGCCAGAATATCGGGATGCCCTGAATCAGCAGTACCATCTACCGTGGACCTATCTGCATGCGACGAAGGATTATGTCGATATGGCGGCTATCCTGGAAGAACAGCCCCAGGCGCGGGCGGTGGTTAATTTTGTCCCAACCCTGCTGGAACAGATTGATGATTATGCCCAGCAGGCCAGGGCCTTCTTGGCGAATAAAGTCCCCATTAATGACGAATTACTGGCGGCCCTAGGTGCAGAAGTTTTACCCACAGACCTGGAATTACGGGCGCGGTTAATCAGATCATGCCTGCGTGCCAATGAAGTTCGGCTGATCAACCGCTACGCCCCTTTCCGTCGACTGGCTGATATGATGGCGTTAATTGATGATCGTGAAGACCTGTTGGCCTATCTAAATGATGACTATCTGGGTGATATTCTGTGCTGGTATCACCTGGTCTGGATCGGTGAGACGGTACATCGTGCGGATGAACGGGTACAGGGTCTGGTCGCTAAGGGTGAACGGTTCAGTTATAGCGATCGGCTTCAGCTGTTCGAGGTGATCACTGAATTGTTGGAGAGCGTAATTCCTCGTTACCGTGCCCTTTCCGAGAGTGGCCAGGTCGAACTTTCGATGACCCCTTATGCCCATCCGATCATTCCGTTGTTAATAGATTTTAAGAGTGCCAGGGAATCGCTGCCTGAATCACCCCTGCCAGTCTGCAAAAGTTATCCGGGTGGGGATGAACGTTCTCACTGGCACGTACAGGAAGGGTTGAAGTCTTTTGAAAAATATTTTGGTCGGTCCCCCAGCGGGTGCTGGCCGGCAGAAGGTGGCGTCAGTGATGGCTTGCTAGAAGCTCTGTCGGATTATGATATTGACTGGATTGCTACCGGAGAAACAGTGTTGCGCAACAGCCTGGCCCATTCGGAGGCCCATCAACATGCACCGATTGAACATCACTTGCATCGCGCTTATCAGGTAGATGACAAACGCCCGGTCAGTTTTTTTCGTGATGATGGTCTGTCGGACCTAATTGGTTTTACCTATTCCGACTGGCATGGTGATGATGCTGTCAATAATATGATCCATCACCTTGAAACCATAGCGGAAGAGCATGATGGTGACCCGAGTCGGGTTGTAGCGATTGTTCTCGATGGTGAAAATGCCTGGGAGTCATACCCTGAAAATGGTTACCACTTCCTGTCAGGTTTGTACGAAAAATTGAGTCAGCATGAGTTGCTTGAATTGACCACCTTTTCTGATTGTATTGCGACGAGTCCCGAGCCTGGACGACTACCTTCACTAGTGGCAGGTAGCTGGGTTTATGGTACCTTTTCTACTTGGATTGGCGACGCGGCTAAGAACAGGGGCTGGGATTTGTTATGTCAGGCCAAACAGGCCTTTGATGATGTTGTGGCTCAGGGGCACTTAACCCAGAATCAATTGCTACAGGCCCAGCGACAACTGGCTATATGTGAGGGTTCGGACTGGTTCTGGTGGTTTGGTGACTATAACCCATCCGATTCTGTTAAAGACTTTGACCGCCTCTATCGACGCCATTTGATGGCTCTTTATCAGTTACTGATGATTGATGCGCCGGACAATCTAAATGATGTAATCAGTGAAGGAGGTGGCCATCCTGCACAGGGTGGTGTCATGTTACCTGGAAAGGCTGAGCAGCATTGATGAGATCGCATCTTGCACTTCGACGTAGTGGAGTTTTGCTTCACCCCACATCATTGCCAGGCCCGTTTTCAAGTGGTGACTTGGGGCCTGAAGCCTATCGTTTTATTGATTTTCTCAAGCACGCGGGCCAGTCTATCTGGCAGATGTTACCCCTCGGTGTTCCTCATGATGATGGTTCTCCCTATCAGTGTCTGTCAGTGTTTGCGGGTAACCCTATGTTGATAAGTGCTGAACGTCTGAATGACTGGGGGTGGTTGGATCAAGATTACTATCAGGACATGCTGGCAACAGGGGGTGGTGAGTCACATTCAATAGTTATACAGCAGTCCATGCTGAAACAGGCCCATCGTGGATTCCAACAACGGGCCAGTGCTGCTGATCAAACAGATTTAGCCGCCTTTATTAGCGATCAGGCTGACTGGCTTCTTGACTACGGGCTCTATCAGGCACTAAAACAGGTGCATAACGGTAGCTCCTGGGACCAGTGGCCAGTAGAACTGCGTGATCGAGACCTAGAGGCAATTGCGGCGGCGCAACAGCAGCATGCCGCGGCGATTGCCGATGTATGTTTTGAGCAGTTTGTCTTTATGCGGCAATGGCAGGAATTGAAGGCCTATGCCAATGAGGCAGGTGTCCTGTTGTTTGGTGATATGCCCATCTTTATTGCCTATGATAGTGCTGATATCTGGTGCGAACGCTATTACTTTGATCTGGATGAACAGGGGCGACAATTAACGGTAACAGGTGTCCCGCCAGACTATTTTTCCGCGACCGGGCAACGCTGGGGTAATCCTCACTATCGCTGGGACGTTATGGCCGCAGATGATTTTCACTGGTGGAAACGTCGTGTGGATATGCAGCTGGCCTTGTTTGACATAATCCGTGTTGATCATTTTCGTGGTTTTGAATCGAGTTGGGAAATCCCGGCCGACCATGAAACAGCTATGCATGGACACTGGATATCGGTGCCTGGAGTGGCATTATTCGATAGCCTGCAGGCCCAGTTTGGTGAGCTGCCGATTGTCGCTGAGGATCTGGGTATTATTACTGCCGAGGTTGAGGCACTGCGTGATCGTTATCATTTCCCGGGTATGAAGATCCTGCAATTTGCCTTTGGCGGCGATGATCAAAACCCCTATCTACCTCAGAACCATGTCAATAATTGTGTTGTCTATACCGGGACCCATGACAACGATACTACCTTGGGTTGGTATCAGTCGCTGGATGAACATACGCTTAAACATGTAAACGCCTATCTGAGTATCGATAATGATCATAATGATATGCCGTGGCCACTAATCAGGGTA
>CAZYTT010000064.1:0-11632 GCA_964650235.1 uncultured Gammaproteobacteria bacterium
TACCAGTTAAGCCGCACCAGGCCTGTTATTGGTGATTGCTGGCTGTCAACATAGAGTCGATCAATGCTAAAATTAAATCTTGTGCCGGCCGATGTTTGTATCGGTAAACTTGTTATGCGCCCGACTATCACAATGTCGCGACCTTCTACCCATACCGGGATGTAGTTTGCAACGATAGAATGGACCGACGCTAACGTAATTAGAAAACTACTAGCCATTATAAGAGGGAAACGTAGTCTAACAACCAGTAATGACAATGGGATTATGCCTATCAATAGCAGGTTTCAGCGGCTATCGATGAGTATGGGCAGCTGATACAGGCCGAGAATATTACCGAGCAGGTAGGCTAAGGCAGTTTTACGCATAGTTCCCTCTAGTCCATTAAAGGGTTTCCATAATTAATGGCATATTTTTTGCTATATTTATGGACATCTGCTGATGACGTTAGTTATTGTCGCACCATGCCTAAAAAATTTCTACAACGCTTCATGCCTGATCATCATAAGATCAAGAGTCATCGGCATCTACAATTTTTAGGCGATATGTTGCACCATCAGCATCTCTGGCATCTTAACCGTCGTTCTGTGGCAGGTGCCTTTTCGGTCGGGTTACTGGTGGCCTTTATTCCCATACCCTTCCAGATGGTGCTTGCGGCTATCCTGGCCATTTTTTTTCATACCAACCTGCCTATTTCAGTCTCACTGGTGTGGTTGACCAACCCTGTTACGATGCCGGCGCTGTATTATAGTGCCTATAAGGTAGGGGCCTGGCTACTTCAAATGAGTCCCAAACGATTTCATTTTGAATTGAGTTTTGACTGGTTGATGACTAGTCTGAGTGATGTCTGGCAACCTTTTCTGCTAGGTTGTCTGATACTGGGCGTTGTCTGTGCCCTGCTCGGTAATATTCTGATGCGCCTGATCTGGCGAATTCAGGTGCTGCGCAAGCGGGAGGCCCAGCGTATCAAGAGACAGCAACGAGATATTGATCCAATCTAGACTACCTCAATGCTCGAAGGCAGGATTATAGTAGCCGCCCTTCCTCAAGTATCAGGGTGCGATCCATCTGTCCTGCTATATCCGGTTCATGGGTAACAACAACAAAACTGACCTTCATCTCACTATTGAGTTCATTAATCAATGACAGGATATTGCAAGCATTTTCCTTATCTAGATTACCAGTGGGTTCATCGGCGAGTACACAGCTGGGTTGAGTTACCAGGGATCGCGCTATGGCGACACGCTGACGCTCACCGCCTGAGAGTTGCCCCGGTTTATGATGCAACCGATGTTTCAAGCCAACACGATCCAGCATAGCGATAGCCTGATCCCTGGTCTGAGCGGGCGTCATCGATCGTAACAGTAACGGCATGCAGACATTTTCCAGCGTCGTAAACTCGGACAATAAATGGTGAAACTGATAGACAAACCCGAGCGAGCGATTGCGCTGGATGCCACGCTGTGATTCAGTCATCTTGCTCAGGTTGTTATTGTTCAGCCAGACCTCACCCTGACTTGGTCGATCAAGTCCGCCAAGGAGATGGAGCAAGGTACTCTTGCCTGCGCCTGAACGTCCCATAATAGCGATTCGTTCGCCGGTGCCTATCTTTAGGTTAACGTCCTCCAGTACCGTTACCTTGCCGGCACCTTCATCATAGACCTTACCCAGGTGTCGACACTCCAGGAAGGTCATTGGTGCCTGGTGATCATTCATAGCGCAGGGCCTCGGCCGGTTGGGTACGAGCCGCACGCCAGGCGGGATAGAGGGTAGCTAACAGACATAAAAGAAACGAGACAATGGCGATACGCAAGACATCAGACCAGCGCATATCCGATGGTAACTCGGTGATATAGTAGACATCAGCTGACAGAAAGTGAAAGCCAAGCAGATTCTCAACCGCCGGGACAATAGTATCTATATTCTGTGCCAGACTTACACCACCTAATAATCCAAGCCCGGTGCCGAGCAGACCAATAAACGCCCCCTGAATAATAAAAACACGCATGACCCTCCCCGGGCTAAAACCCAGCGTCCGAAGTATTGCAATATCACTCTGTTTATCCGCAACCATGATTACCAGGGTTGATACTAGGTTAAACGCGGCTACAGCAATGATAAGGATAAGTATGGCAAACATGACGGTCTTTTCCATCTTTACAGCACGAAAAAAATTAGCGTGCTGTCGCGTCCAGTTGCCTACCTGAAAACCAAAGGGCAAGGTCTGAAGTAGATCATTACTTACCGCTTGGGCCTTAAACAGGTCATCGAGTCGCAGGCGTATTCCGGAAACCCGGTCTTCCATTCTGAATAGCCGACCTGCATCACTGATATGGATCAGTGCAAGGCCATTATCATAATCCCGCATATCCATCTTAAAGATGCCTACCACGGTAAACCGCTTCAACCGAGGTAAAATGCCAACAGCGGTTATCGTCGTTTGAGGCGATACCAGCATGATGCTATCACCCTGCTTGACCCCAAGTGAATAGGCCAGCTCACTTCCTAGGATAATGCTGTATTTTCCGGGCTGAAGTGCTGCCAAATCCCCGGCAATCATGTGGCGGTCGATGGTGGAAACCGCGGGTTCAAATGTCGGATCTATACCGCGGATCTGACTGCCTGCGACATTACCACTCTTGCTGAGCATCGCCTGACGATCTATAAACGGGGCTGCACCGGCAATTCCCTCACGTTGATCCAGTTGATTGACCATAGCGCTCCAGTCCGGCAGGCCATCGGGTTCGTGATGAATAGTAACGTGCGAGACAACGCCGAGTATGCGTTCACGTAACTCCTTTTCAAAACCATTCATGACCGATAATACTGTAATTAATGCCGTTACCCCGATGGCAATACCTAACATCGAGATCAGGGAATTAAAAGAGATAAAGTGGTTGGTTCGGCGCGCGACTGAATAGCGTAAACCAATGAAAATTTCTGCAGGTTTGAACATGGCCGTATTAAATCATAAAAAGCGCTTTATTGCTTGTTAAATAGCCTGACAGCAGCAGTGATAGAGGTCGGATTCTGGGACATATACCAGTAAGACACGTTATTATTCAGTCATACCCATGCTGTGCATGGGCACATTGTTGCTGCAGACAGCAGCGTTGACAAAGAGGTTTGGGTCGACAGATATCTTTGCCATGGACAACAATCAGGGCATGATATTCATTGAAATATTTTACCAGGGTCAGCGATCGAATTGATCGGGTGTTCCTGCTTGTACGGAGACTGGATAAGAGCGATGTCTCAAACCAGGTGCGCAGTTCTTCATAATGACTATCGGTCATGACCAGGCCGAGTCGAGAGAAAATCCTGCGGGTATAGGCATCGATGACAAATACCGGGCGATCGAAGGCATAGAGCAGAATATCATCTGCCGACTCCGGACCAACGCCATTAATATTTAGCAGGGCCTCACGTAACATAACTGTGTCATTGTGATTTAATGCTGTATAGCCACCACTACTGACATACCAGCGACAAAAGTTTTTCAGTCGTTTGCATTTAACATTGAAATAACCGGAAGGTCTTAAATATTCAGCCAGCTGTTTATCAGGTGTGCTTAACAGACGGTCGGCATCGAGCAACTGATTTTGTTTGAGCAAGGTCATGGCCTGCTCGACATTTTTCCAGGTCGTATTTTGAGTCAGTATTGCACCGACCATCATCTCGAAGCGTGACTCCGCCGGCCACCAGTGCTGGTGGCCATAGTGCTGAAACAGTGCCTTATAGATTGATAACACAGCCATCTCAGGACTGTCGCTAAGATTTGTTACGCTGTCTCGGTGAACGGCGACGACTCTGTCTGGCCCTGGTGCGGCGATCAGCGTGGGTGGTATTCTGTGTTGGCTGATGTGGTTGTCTTTTCATGCCAACTAGAGCGAGTACGGCATTAAGCTCTACCTCATCAAGATCCCGCCAACGTTGTTGAGCCAGTCGTGCTGTTAATATGATTGGCCCATAGCGAATCCGTTTGAGTCGACTGACGGTCAGCCCCTGTGAGTCCCACAGGCGTCTGACTTCGTGTTTGCGTCCCTCTTTGAGAATGACATGGTACCAGTGATTAGCACCACTGCCGCCAGCATCCTTGATGCGATTAAAGGCGGCCATGCCATCTTCTAGCATCACTCCCTTACGCAGGTTATTGAGCATACCATGCTCAACTTCACCTAGGACCCGCACCGCATATTCACGTTCAATCTCCGCCGACGGGTGCATGAGCTTGTTGGCCAGTTCGCCATCCGTTGTCAATAAAATGAGACCACTGGTGCTGTAATCCAGCCGCCCGATCTGGACCCAGCGCCCCTGTTTTAACCGTGGTAGATTATCAAAGATCGTTGGCCGACCTTCCGGGTCTCCACGCGTACACAGTTCGCCCACCGGTTTATGATAGGCAATAATACGTGGTGGGATATAGACGTCGAAATGTAGTGTTTTATTATCCAGGCTGACGCGATCGCTGGCATCCAGCAGGTCACCTAGTTTAGCCACAGCCCCGTTAATTGTTAGGCGACCGTCCTTAATCCAGGTTTCAATTTGTCGGCGTGATCCATGTCCGGCCCGGGACAGGACTTTCTGCACCCGTTCTTTATTATTTGCTGATTGCTCTATAGCCACTTTCAGGCCGTTGTCGCAGCAAGTGAACGTTCTTCATCAATACCTTCTTCAGCATCACCCTGATCAGAGTCCGCCAAAGCAGAATTCGTGGTCGATGCTGTGACCTGGTTAAGCTCCTCAGTTGAATCCTCAACCAGGTCAATGGTTTTAGCTGGCATCGAGTCAACAGGATCAGTGGTGAGCGCTGGTTCTGTTTCATCGTTTTCGGAATTAATAGCAGCAAGCGAAGCAAGCTTCTGCTTCTCATCTTCATTAGACATCACTATCTCTGTGTCATCATTGTTTTTTGTCGTCGTTTCCAGGCTAGTGGCTTCGGTCAGATCATCCTGGTCTGCATGGCGAGCAGCATGCTGCTCGCCATCGGCATCCTCAACAGCTATCTGTTCTGGCCCAGATTCCGTTCCAGATCCTGTTGAAGCTGAATCGGCCGCGTAATTTAGATCAAATTCCTTCTGGATGTCTTCAATATCACGTAACTCAGCCAGTTCAGGAAGTTCACTCAGACTCTTCAGGTTGAAGTAATCGAGAAACAGTCTGGTTGTACCATAAAGGGCGGGACGCCCTGGAACATCACGATGGCCTACGACCTTGACCCAGTCGCGTTCAAGCAGAGTCTTGATAATAGAGCTGCTGACACTGACTCCGCGTATATCTTCCACCCCGGCCCGAGTAATCGGTTGCCGGTAAGCTATTAATGCCAGTGTCTCTAGTAAAGCACGGGAATAACGAGCAGGTTTATCTTCATTCAAACGATTGAGCCATTGCCCCATATCCTGGCGGGCCTGGATGCGAAAGCCGCTGCTAACCTGTTTGACCTCGATACCACGATCACAATAATCCTGATCCAGCTCATTAATGATGGCCTTAAGCTGGTCGGCATCGGGTGGTTCAGGCGTTTCAGCAAACAGGGCCTGGATGCGGACCATGGGTAATGGACCGCCAGCCGTTAATAGGGCTGCCTCGACAATATTTTTAACTTGTTGTGGATTCAGATTCATTTCGTGCCTTTACATAAATGGGTCCATAGGGTTCGTTCTGGACCATCTCAATTAATGATTCTTTTATCAGTTCGAGGATGGCAAGCAGCGTAACCACGACGCCGCGACGACCTTCCTCAATAGAGAACAGATCAATAAAGCCGGTAAATTTGTCGCTTTTGATCGCCCCCAGGACATTACTCATCCGTTCACGGACAGACAGGGGTTCAAAATGAATGTGGTGATGGCTGAACATTTGTGCCCGAGACATGACCTCCTGAAAGGCCAGTAAGACATCTCGCAGATCAACCCTAGGTTGAAGTCTAACAACCTTGCGTTCCGGTGCTCGTATCTCGGTGACGGTAATGTCACGTTCTAGTCGAGGAAGTCCATCAATATCCTCGGCGGCCTTTTTAAAGCGTTCATATTCTTGCAGGCGACGCACAAGTTCAGCGCGAGGGTCTTCTTCTTCATTCTCTTCAACAGGACGGGGTAACAACATCCGCGACTTGATCTCTGCCAGCATGGCGGCCATAACCAGATATTCTGCTGCCAACTCCAGCCGCAGGCCACTCATCATCTGTACATATGTCATATATTGACGGGTAATATCGGCGATAGGGATGTCGAGGATGTCGAGGTTCTGGCGCTTGATCAGGTAGAGTAACAAATCCAGGGGACCTTCAAAGGCCTCAAGAATCACCTCCAGGGCATCCGGGGGGATATAGAGGTCACGTGGAGGCTCTGTCAATGGCGTGCCCTGAACGATCGCAAAGGGCATTTCCTGTTGCGACGGGAGTACTTCTTGAGTGACTGTTTCAGCCATGATTATCCTGTTATATTAATCAGTTACAGCGACTATTTAAAGCTAGTTTAAAATGCGAGCCCCATGGCCTGTCGCACCTCTTTGAGGGTATCGCGGGCAACTTCACGGGCACTCTCGCAGCCTTCGCTAATTATAGTACGTACCAGCTTTGGATTCTCAACATATTCGATGGCCTGCTCCCGGATTGGGGCCTGCTCGCGAATAACGGCGTCGATGACGGGCTGTTTGCAATCAATGCAACCAATACCGGCACTGCGACACCCCTCTACAACCCAACCTCGGGTGGCCTCATCTGAATAGATCTGATGAAACCCCCAGACTGGACATTTTTGCGGGTCACCGGGATCGCTACGTCTGACCCTGGCGGGATCGGTCGGCATGGTACGTAATTTCTTCTCGACCACCTCCGGTGCTTCCCTTAAACCAATGGTATTGCCATAGGATTTTGACATCTTCTGTCCATCCAGGCCCGGCATCTTGGCCATCTCGGTTAATAACTCAATGGGCTCCGGGAGGATAATCCGCCCCTCGCCTTCAAGGTAACCAAATAACCGCTCCCTATCCCCTAACGAAATATTCTGTTGAGCGACAAGTAAGGCCCGCGCCTTTGCCAATGCCTCATGATCACCTTTTTCCTGATAATCACGCCGAAGTTCCTCATATATCCGGGCGTTTTTCTTGCCCATTTTGCGAATGGCCTCTTCGGCCCGTTTAACAAAACCCGGTTCCTTGCCATAGAGATGATTAAAGCGTCGGGCAATCTCTCGGGTAAGCTCAATATGGGCAACTTGGTCTTCACCGACAGGTACCTGCCCGGCCTTGTAGATGAGGATGTCGGCACTCTGTAAGAGCGGGTAGCCCAGAAAGCCAATCGTACTGAGATCTTTCTCTTTTAAATTTTCCTGCTGGTCTTTATACGTCGGCACCCTTTCCAGCCAGCCCAGTGGTGTCATCATGCCAAGCAAGAGGAATAACTCGGCATGCTCAGGGATATTTGACTGTACAAACAGCGTGGCGGCACTTGGATTAATGCCGCAGGCCAGCCAGTCAATGACCATGTCGATGGTGTTCTGCTGGATAACACCGACATTATCATATTCAGTCGTTAAGGCATGCCAGTCGGCAGCAAAGAAAAAGCATTCGTACTCATGCTGGAGTTTAAGCCAGTTTTTTAATACACCATGATAGTGCCCCAGGTGTAATTGGCCTGTCGTACGCATCCCGGATAAAATGCGATTATTATTTTCCTGTTTAAAAATCAACTAACTAACCCCTGCTTCTAAAAATCATTTTAACTAAAGGCCTAACAGGTTGTAGAAAAATGTCTGTCCTGCATTAATGGGTGGCCAGATAAGTTTACCTAAAACCCCGCTGGCGATTAAAAACAACAATATAAATAAACCATAGTTCTCCAGTCGCCCATATTGCCAGGCCCATCGATCAGGTAACAGGCTGGAGACCACGCGACTACCGTCGAGTGGGGGTATTGGGCAGAGGTTCAGAACGAGCAAGATCAGGTTGATGGTGATACCGGCACCGCCCATATATAGCAATGGCTGAACAACCATGGACAGACTAGCGGGTAACAACAGGCTGATTTTCATCACCAGCGCCCACAGAAAGGCCATGATCAGATTAGACAGGGGGCCGGCGAGGGCCACGATGGCCATATCACGTTTGGGGTTGTTCAGATTTTGCCATGTCACCGGTACCGGTTTGGCCCAGCCAAAGATAACCCCCCCAAATGCGAGCATCAGGCCCGGTACCAAGATAGTGCCAACAGGGTCAATATGCTTGATCGGGTTGAGGGTGATACGTCCCAGCATCATGGCGGTACGATCACCCAATTTCATTGCCACCCAGCCGTGTGCCACCTCGTGCACGGTAATAGCAAACAATACGGGTAGTGCCGCTACAGAAAAACGCTGTAGCAGGGTCAGTTCATCCATTCCTATCGCTTACCTTATCCGTTAATAACAACACAACTCGGAACCCCTAATGAACGAGTAGAAAATCACTATCACCTTTACCCTGGCGCTTGACATCAGGTGCTTCACCAGTGAAATCAATGACAGTGGTCGGTAAGTGACCGCAGTAACCACCGTCGATGATAACGTTCAGTTGATTGCCGAGACGCTCACGTATGTCCTGAGGATCAGTCAGTGGCAGGTCTTCGCCAGGCATAATCAGCGTAACACTCATTAATGGTTCTCCCAGGGCCTCCAGCATACCCAGAGTGATCGGGTGATCAGGGACACGGATACCAATGGTCTTACGACGAGGATTCTGTAATCGTCTTGGAACCTCACGGGTGGCATTAAAAATGAAGGTGTATGGTCCCGGAGTCAGTGATTTTATCAGGCGAAAATCACTGTTTTCAATCCGTGCATAGGTGGATATATCGCTGAGATCACGACACATCAGGGTGAAATTATGGCTGGCGTCAATCTGACGAATGCGCCGAATCTTTTCCATAGCCGATTTATCACCAATACAGCACCCCAAGGCATAACTCGAATCTGTTGGGTAAGCAATAATGCCGCCGTTTCTGACCACAGCTACGGCCTGAGAAATCAGCCGGGCCTGGGGATTTACTGGATGTATTTCATGATATTGCATGCTGGTGCCCTACCGTCAAATTTGCGCCATTATACGCTAGCCTGTGTTGGCTGAGCAGTTTTTTTCCCCTGATAAACAGGCCAGTCCTGCCAGATAGGAGTGTTGGCCGCTGGCAAAGTAGCGACACGCCCCAGATCGCACCATTCCTGTTGCGGCGAATGGAAATCTGAGCCGGCAGAGGCTAGTAATCCATATTGAATGGCAAGTTCACCCATGCGCCGATTTTCAGCCGGGTTATGGCTACTGGATACTACCTCCAGACCAACACCGCCACTGTCTTTAAAGTCCTGGATCAGGGCCTGTAACTTGACGCCACTCAAACCATAGCGTGCTGGGTGGGCAATGACCGCCTGTCCACCAGCCTGCTGAATCCAGGCCAGGGACTGTTCCAGAGGTACCCATTCTGAGGCTACGTAGGCAGGACGACCTGGTTTTAGATAGCGGCGGAAGGCGGCCTTAAAGTTGCTGACAATGCCCTGCTGGACCAGAAACTGGGCAAAATGACTGCGCGTGACAATATCACCGCCAGCAAGTGCCCGCGCGCCCGCCTCGGCGTTAGCGATACCAATACTGGCAAAGCGCTGACCAATCAACTTTGCCCGTTGTTCGCGCTGTCCTCGGAGCCCCTGAAGCCCATCTATCAATTGCTGACTGGATGGGTCAATGGCAAGCCCGAGGATATGGATAACCCGTCCGGACCAGGTAACTGATATCTCAACGCCAGCGATGACAGTAATTGGTTGCTCACTGGCCGCTGCAAAGGCCTCCGGCAGTCCATCAAGGGCGTCATGATCGGTTAATGCCAGCACATCAACGCCGTTTTTTACCGCCCGCGCTATCAGTTCAGCAGGTGCCAGGGCACCATCAGAAACCGTTGAATGGCAATGGAGATCGAAACGTTGTGGCTCATTGTGCATAAATCTGTATCCTGTGCCACTCACATCAAGTGACTTATAACAAGTGACTTATAAATTGACCATGTCAGGTCCAGTGACTGGGCCAAAAGGTATTAATCGAGTATTATGCCATGACTTTAGCTGCAACATTGAGTTGAATAAGACTAATGAAGTTGTTAGTAGATTTTTTTCCAGTTTTACTCTTTTACATTGCCTATAAATTATCCGATATCTACGTGGCAACGATTGTGGCCATTATTACCTCGGTGATTCAGGTCACAGCCTACCGGTTGATAAAGAAGCGCTTTGAGACTATGCATCTGGTGACACTGGGCCTGATTGTTCTGTTTGGTGGTGCCACCCTGCTGTTACATGATGAGTTATTTATAAAATGGAAGCCCACTATTATCAATTGGCTTTTTGGCCTGGCCTTTATTGGTAGCCAGTATATTGGCAGGCAACCCTTGGTACAGCGTATGATGAGTAATGTTGTTACCATGCCAGCCGTTAAATGGCGAAATCTGAATCTTGCCTGGGGGCTATTTTTCATGGCCCTGGGCGGTATCAATCTCTATGTCCTCTACACCTTTGATACTGAGACCTGGGTTAATTTCAAATTGTTTGGCATGATTGGACTGACGATCGGCTTTGTTATTCTCCAGTCCCTGTATATAGCCCGTTATCTCAAGGAAACCGACGAATCATCATCGCTCACAAATAATAAGGACTAAGCCCATGTTGTATGCCATTATTGCTGAAGATGGCCCCAATACCTTGGAGCAAAGGCTGGCGACTCGCCCCCAGCACCTGCTCCGCCTGCAACAGTTACGTGATCAGGGGAGACTGGTGCTGGCTGGCCCCCATCCGGCGCTAGATACTGAGGACCCGGGCCCGGCAGGATTTTCCGGTAGTCTGATAGTGGCCGAGTTTCTATCGCTGGAGGATGCCTCTGAATGGGCAGCCAGTGATCCCTATCAACTGGCCGGAGTCTATCAGGACGTAACGGTTAAGCCCTTCAGGAAAATTTTGCCATGATCGATGTAACAATTGACCATTAACACTGTCTAACCACGTATAATACTGCGAGGAATAGATTAAAATTTGTTAATATATACAAAATCAGTAGCTTATCATCAGCGCTGTCGCGTATATAGATTATGCTTTTACTCAGGAATCAACATGAAGAAGATCTTCACGAAGACCTTAATATTAGGCTTAGTGCTAATAAACCCACTCTCAATCGTCTATGCTGAACAACCTGCTTCGCCCCCTGCACAGCTTAATGCCGTGATTGCAGATATCAATGGCATCAAACTAACGGTGGCTGATTTTCAGGCCTATATCCGCATGCGTATGCCAGAAAACAGGCAACCTGAGAAGTTGAATCCGGCGCAGCGAAACAAAATCTTTAATGAATACATTAATCGAGAAATCCTCTATCAGGAGGCGCTGAAAAAAAGGGTTGATCAGAATGCAGTCATTAAGGCTGATATCGAAAATCAAAGACGCAATATTATTGTCAGCTATGCGCTGAAACAATTATTACTGACACCGATCAACGAGGATGAGATCAGGTCTGTCTATAACAAGGAGTTTGCCCAGTCAGAAAAAGAATTCAAGACCCGCCATATCCTGGGTAAGTCAGAGGCCCAGGCCAAACAGATTATCAAGCAGCTCGACCGGGGGATGAA
>CAZYTT010000065.1:0-9230 GCA_964650235.1 uncultured Gammaproteobacteria bacterium
AGTCCTGAGTCCTGAGTCCTGAGTCCTGAGTCCTGAGTCCTGAGTCCTGAGTCCTCAAGACTATCCTCCCACCATTACCCAAGGTAAACTCTCACGTTGACAACAATAATGGCTTTTTATCTGGATATGTTATGAAGGCAAATGAATTAAAGCGTGGGTCATTAATTAATGACGAAGGTCAGAACATAAAGATCAAACAGGTACAGGTACAGACCTCTTCCTCCCGGAGTGGCAATACCCTCTATAAGGTCAAGGGATACAATATAGTCACCGGGCAAAAGTATGAAAAGAGCTACAAGGGTGATGATAACGTTACCACTATCGATGTTGCCCGCAAACCTATCCAGTTGCTCTATCGTGATGCTGATGGTTACACTTTTATGGATAGCGAGACCTATGAACAATACATCATCAGCGAAGATGTCATTGCTGATGAACTGCTCTATCTAAAGGCTGGAATCGAAGGACTTCAGGTTTTAATCTCTGATGACAGGCTACTGGGCATTGAATTGCCCGCCAGCGTTGATCTGGAGATTATCGAATGCGCACCGTCCATGAAGGCTGCCTCGTCATCCGCCCGGACCAAACCCGCCACACTAAGCACCGGACTTATAATACAGGTGCCTGAATACCTCGCCCCTGGTGAGCAAATCAAGGTAAATACCGAGACCAGCACCTTTATGTCACGGGCATAATCAACCGGACAATGGCCTCACTGTCTGATAAGTGCATAATGATTACCGGGGCCTCAAGCGGCATCGGTCTAGCAGCCGCCAGGATTTTGCCCCAGCGGGGCTACCGGGTCTTTGCCACTGCACGACAGGATGAAGATCTGACCCATCTGCGAACCCTGGGTTGTGAGGCGCTGTACCTGGAACTGAGCGATTCAGACTCAATCCAGAGCTGCGTCCAGAGTGTCCTGGCTCAGACCGACAATCGCCTCGATGTCCTGTTTAATAATGCCGCCTATGGTCAGCCCGGTGCAGTCGAAGACCTGAGCCGGGATGTCTTGCAGGCCCAGTTCGAGGTCAACCTGTTTGGTACCCATGAATTGATCTGTGCTATCTTACCCACAATGCGTCAGCAGGGATACGGTCGCATTATTAATAACAGCTCGGTGCTGGGCCTGGTTGCACTACCATTCAGAGGGGCCTATAACGCCAGCAAATTTGCCCTTGAGGGACTCAGCGATACGCTAAGGCTCGAACTCCATGGCAGCGGCATTCACCTGGCACTGATCGAGCCCGGCCCCATCACCAGTCGCTTTCGTCAAACGGCCTTTACCATGTACCAACGCCACATCAGGCCTGAACACAGCCCCCATAGGACGACCTATGAAGGCATGGAACGACGACTAAAAAAACAGGGGCCAGCAGCCCCTTTCACGCTGCCACCGGAGGCTGTAGTCACTAAATTGATTCATGCGATAGAAAGTCGCCGCCCCCGGATCCGCTATTACGTTACTTTTCCCACCTGGTTATTCGCCACCATTCGTCATCTTCTCACTTTCAGGGCCATGGATCGCTTGCTACGCAGGGTATCAAGCAACGAAAATCGCTGAAACGCGACCCATTGACATGTATAATGCTGAATTTCGTGCTGTCCGGTTTCCGGCAGAAGGACTCTGAGCATAACAACGATCGGGAAATAAATAATGGCTGACACCAATAGCTTTAACACCCTCAGTACCCTGGAAATCAATGGCGAGACTTATCATTATCATGCCCTACCTGCCCTTATCGAGGCTGGTCTGGGCCAGTATCAGCGCCTTCCCTTTGCCCACAAGATCATGCTGGAAAACTTGTTACGGCAGGAAGACGGCGTCATCGTTGACCGTGCCGACATAGAGGCCTTGATTAACTGGGACCCGCAGTCTGCGCCCGACAAGGAAATATTCTTCATGCCTGCCCGGGTATTGCTACAGGATTTCACCGGCGTCCCTGCTGTTGCTGACCTGGCTGCTATGCGCAACGCGATCAAGGCCCTGGGTGGTGATCCCGAAAAAATTAATCCGTTTACGCCGGCCGACCTGGTTATTGATCACTCAGTCCAGGTCGATACCTATGGCAGTGTCAATGCCTTCCAGTGCAACGCCAGCCTTGAATATCAGCGCAATGGTGAGCGTTATCAATTCCTGCGCTGGGGACAGAATGCCTTCGATAACTTCCGTGTCGTCCCGCCCGATAGTGGCATTGTGCATCAGATCAACCTGGAACACCTGGCCAGTGTTGCCATGACCAGTGAACGTGAAGGCAAGCACTGGATCTACCCTGATACCCTGATTGGCACCGATTCCCACAGCACGATGATCAATGGTCTGGGTGTGCTGGGCTGGGGTGTCGGCGGCATTGAGGCCGAGGCCGCTCTGCTTGGACAACCATCATCACTACTGATACCGCAGGTCATCGGTTTCCGTATGACCGGTACGCCAGTCTCAGGCACTACCTCCACCGATATCGTATTGACCATCACCGAGACGCTACGTCAACAAGGTGTAGTCGGCAAATTTGTTGAATTTTTTGGTCCCGGTCTAACTCATCTGTCATTGGCTGATCGTGCGACTATTGCCAATATGGCACCTGAATATGGTGCCACCTGTGGTCTCTTCCCGATTGATGAAAAGACCACTGGTTACCTCAAACTAACCGGTCGGGATAAAAACGTGGCCCTGGTTGAGTCCTATTACAAGGCCCAGGGGATGTGGTATGACGCCTCTCATGAGACACCTAATTATAGCTCGGTCATATCATTCGATCTGAGTGGAGTGGAACCGAGTCTGGCAGGACCTAGCCGCCCTCAGGACAGGGTGTCGTTATCCGGTGTCCGCACCTCATTTCGCCAGTCATTAATCAGTCAGTTTAATGATAAGGCGGGCGGTATTGATAAAGAAGCCAAGGAAGACTGGCTGACGGAAGGTGGTAACCCGTTACTGATCCCGCCGGAACTGGCAAAAGATAAGAGTGACCCGAATATGGATATCTTCGGCACCTGTATAGCAACCCGTCAGCCCGATGGCGTCGCCTATAATCTGTGTCATGGATCAGTAGTCATTGCATCGATTACCAGCTGTACCAATACATCGAATCCAGCCGTATTAATGTCGGCCGGCATCCTGGCCCGTAATGCTATACGCCGCGGCATCAAGACCAAGCCATGGGTCAAGACCAGTCTGGCTCCAGGCTCCAAGGTGGTGACCGATTATCTGAACTCTGCCGGACTGTTACCTTATCTGGAAGGCCTCGGTTTTCATGTCGTGGGATATGGTTGCGCTACCTGTATTGGTAACAGTGGCCCATTACCCGATCACATTACAGATACCATCCGCGATGGTAACCTGGCCGTTGCTGCCGTGCTCTCCGGTAATCGTAATTTCGAGGGCCGTGTCAATTCACTGGTCCGTGCCAACTACCTGGCATCACCACCACTAGTCGTTGCCTACGCCCTGGCCGGCAACCTTAATATTGATCTGACCCGCGACCCATTAGGTGTGACCCCGAATGGTACTTATGTCTATCTAAAAGACATCTGGCCAACGCCTCAGGAGATCGAAGAGGCTATTAGCCAACATGTCCACTCCGGCCAGTTTAGTCGCGTCTATAATGATATCTTCAAGGGTGACGAAGAATGGAACAAGATCGAGACACCAAGCGGTGATCTGTTCGACTGGAAGCAGGATTCTACCTATATCAAGGAGCCACCGTTCTTCCAGAACATGACGCCAACACCGGCCCCATTAACTGACATTCAGGATGCCCGTGTACTGGCACTGCTTGGTGACTCGGTGACAACAGATCATATCTCACCAGCAGGCTCTTTCACGGCCAAGACACCGGCCGGTCATTATCTGATTGCCCAGGGTGTTAGACCAGTTGACTTTAACTCCTATGGCTCTCGTCGTGGTAATCATGAAGTAATGATGCGCGGCACCTTTGCCAATATCCGATTACGGAACGAACTGGCCCCGGGCACCGAGGGTGGTTTTACCAAATACATGCCTAGTGGTGATGACATGACGATCTATGACGCCTCGGTCAGATATCAGCAGGAGGGCACCCCACTAATCGTCATCGCCGGTAAAGAATACGGTACTGGATCTTCCCGTGACTGGGCTGCCAAGGGTCCTAAACTACTCGGGGTACGTGCCGTTATTGCGGAAAGCTTTGAGCGAATCCATCGTTCAAATCTGGTTGGCATGGGTATCCTGCCACTCCAGTTCCTGGATGGTGATAGTGCCGAGTCCCTGGGCCTGACAGGTAAGGAAAGTTTTACCATTACCGGGCTGTCATCCCTGACACCAGGACAAAAACTACAGATTGTCGTCACACTGGATGGAAGCACACAGGAATTCACAGTAATTAATCGTATCGACACACCTAATGAAATCGAGTACTTCAAGCATGGCGGTATTCTGTCCTATGTATTAAGACAAACGCTGAATGCATGAGAGGCCTGAATAACAGGGGCTTACCTAGCCCCTATGTTTTTTCAGCCGGTCTGCTGACACTTTCAATCTCCCTCTTCGCCCCGAAGACACAGGCCATCGTCAATATTGAGGGAGTACGTCACGGTGGCACCCAACAGGGTCTGAGCGGTTTGCTCAACCTGTCTTTTAGTGGCGCCAGTGGTAACAGCGATAAGTCAGCCGTGACTAGCAAGGCCCAGCTAGTTTGGCAACAACAACAGGCCCATACCCTGTTGCTGGCCAGTTATCACTACGGCGCCAGTAACCGGGTCCGCGATACCAACAAGACCTTTGTCCATCTACGCCATGTCATCAAACGTAATGACACCTGGTCTGAAGAGGGTTTTGTTCAGGCCGAGCGTAATGAGTTCACCCGGATGTCACTCCGTGCCCTTGTCGGCGGAGGACTAAGACAAACGCTCTACTCCAGTCCCAAAGGGCAGACCCACCTTGGTGGCGGGGCCTTTTATTCCAGTGAAAAGCTTGAAGAAGACCCGAGCTACAGTGATGGAGGTACAGAAAAGTTATGGCGTGCCAATATCTATCTGGCGCTGGGATATTCACTCAATGAGACTGTCAAACTGGAAAGCACCAGTTATTATCAGCCCTCGCTAAAAAACAGTGCGGACTATCGACTGCTGGAACAGGCGGCAGCATCATTTTCAATCAATGACAGCCTGTCACTGCGCCTCACCCTTGATATTGCACATGATAATGAGCCACCCCAGACCATCGACAAGACTGACATAAACTATCTGACTGGTATTGAATACCGCTTTTAGTCAGAGGGATATTTCGGCTAAAAATAAAAATCACCCCATCAATATTCACACAAGATCAATAGTGTTATACAGTGAGTCAGTGCTGAAACAGACCACCCAACTCCTGCTCTCCTTACTCAACAGCTTTCGCGATCTGGCTCCGATCATTATCGTCATCACCTTTTTCCAGCTCGCCATTCTTCAGCAACCCATCCCTGATTTCACCAACATCGTGACCGGAACCCTATTGGTTGCACTGGGCCTGACCCTGTTTATCCAGGGACTGGAGATGGGGTTATTCCCGATTGGTGAATCCATGGCCTATGCCTTTGCCCGCAAAGGTAGTGTTTTCTGGTTACTGATTTTTGCCTTTGCCCTCGGTTTTGGTACGACTATTGCGGAACCAGCATTGATTGCCGTTGCCAAGGAGGCTAGCAGTGTCGCAGCCGATGGCGGCATTATCCCAACAGATTCAGCATCCATGAGTCGCTATGCCCATGGCCTGCGTCTTACTGTGGCCCTATCCGTTGGCCTTGCTATTGTTATCGGTGTTCTGCGTATCCTCAGGGGCTGGCCCATCCATTATTTAATCATTGCCGGCTATATGGGCGTGGTCATCATGACGACGATGGCACCGGAGGAGATTATTGGCATTGCCTATGATTCGGGTGGCGTTACCACATCGACCATTACTGTCCCGTTAGTAACTGCACTGGGTGTTGGCCTGGCCAATAGTATTGAAGGACGTAACCCGATGGTTGATGGCTTTGGCCTGATCGCTTTTGCCTCATTGACGCCAATGATTTTCGTTATGGCCTACGGTATGTTGTTTTAAGCGATGATTGATCAACTATTCACAACACTGCTATCAACCTTACGTGATGTGTTACCCATCATCAGCATCATCTTTGGCTTTCAATGGCTGGTGATACGTAAGCGGATTCCTCACCTGAAGAGCACACTGATTGGCTTTGTCTATGTCATTCTCGGCCTGACCCTGTTTCTAGTTGGTCTGGAAAAAGCCCTCTTTCCGCTTGGTAAGCTCATGGCCCAGCAACTGACAGACCCTGCCTTCGTCAATGCCGGTCTGACCGCCGGGAGTGAACTGTTTCGCTGGCATGACTACAAATGGGTCTACCTGTTCGCGGCCGCCATCGGTTTTGCCACCACCATTGCAGAACCATCATTGATTGCTGTTGCCATCAAGGCCCAACAGGTTTCGGCCGGGGGTGTTAACGCCTGGGGCCTGCGCATTGCCGTTGGCATCGGAGTCGCCCTCGGGCTGGCGCTGGGGGCCTTTCGGATTGTCACCGGCACACCGCTGCATTACTACATCATAATAGGCTACATCATCATTCTGATTCAGACTGTCTTCGCCCCACGGATAATCACCGCCCTGGCCTATGACTCGGGAGGTGTTACCACATCCACTGTAACAGTGCCCTTAGTCACCGCTCTGGGGCTGGGGTTGGCAGCAACGGTACCGGGCCGCAGCGCCCTGCTCGATGGTTTTGGCCTGATCGCCTTTGCGAGCCTGTTTCCAATTATGTCTGTACTTGGTTATGCCCAGCTTGCCGCCTGGCGTGAACGACACAATCTAAGCAGCCCATCAAAACAGGAACGGAGGAATTAATCATGCATTTCAAATTAATCATCGCCATGGTAGATGACAGCAAGTCCGATGACGTTATGGAGGCCGCTCGAGACTGTGGTGCTACCGGTGCAACAATCATTAATCAGGCCCGTGGTGAAGGACTGAAAAAGGAACGAACATTTTTCGGCCTGGCCCTGGAGACCCAGCGCGATATGCTGATGTTTCTGGTCGAGGAACACCTCAGTCGTACTATCCTCGAGACCATTGCCAGGATAGCCGAAATGGATGAGAGTACCGGTTCAGGTATCGCCTTTCAGATCGACGTCGAAGATGCCGTCGGGGTTTCCCACCAGATTGCATCACTAACCGACGTAGTGGAGGAAAAGATATGAAGACACCTATCAAAACCCAAGCAAAGTCACCGAGGAAGATTACTCGTGTTCGCGAGATCATGAAAAACCATTTTGATACAATTGATGGACTAGACACAGTGGAGACTGCCCTGACTCGAATGCGTCATGTCGAGACCAAATGTCTGATTGTAAACAAACGTCACGAAGACGATGAATATGGCATCCTGCTGATCTCAGATATAGCCCGTAAAGTACTGGCAAGAGACCTGCCACCACAACGAGTTAATGTATATGAAGTCATGGCCAAACCGGTGATCAGTGTTGATCCACAGATGGATATCCGTTTTTGTGCCCGCCTGTTTGATCGCTTCAAACTGTCTCGCGCACCGGTCATTGAAGATAGCAAGGTCATTGGCATTATCAGCCTGACTGACCTGGTTATTAAAGGTATGACGGCACCAGATTAATCTGGATAAATCCAGACTCATGACTGACCTGATCCTGACTTAATTCGGGCTTAATACTGATTTTGTGAACCGGTTAAAAATTTCATTGTGATCAATACGCTACCATACACTCTAGCTTATGGAATTCGGCATCATGCCGATAGCAACATTATCGATTTTACAGTGAGAGTAAATACCTGAGAGACCATCATGAATAACAGCATATCTCAGCCGATAAAACTTAGTCAGGCCGATCACGAGCGGATTTTTTTTCAATCCACACTGAACGGCAACAATAGTGGGTGGTTTATCTCACTTAACAGTAAGCGCGCCTATGGACCGTTTCCTGATCGCGACGTTGCCGAATACATCCTGGATGGCCTGCTTAAACGAGCAGCAGCCCGCAGAGCGCAAAAATCAACTGATCAGTCTAATGATCAATCCTCTTCAAATGTTGCCTGACAGCAGCTGCAAACCTGACTCAGATCAGATCACAGGAATCGCTTTATAATTCGAGCATGACCTGATCTTTGTCCGGGATCTCTGGCTCAACCAGCCGCGCCAGCATCTCCAGTGATTCCTGCCAGCCCAGATAACACTGTTCCACCGGAATCACCGATGGTATACCTTCCTGAAGTATCTTGAGTTCAGTCCCACAGCTTACTTCCGTTAACTCAACCAAACCCGCATCTCACCTGGCAGACCTGTATCATCAAAGCGATCCGACTGGAGTATCCACTCACCCGGCATAAGCTCAAGGAACTCGACTGAAAATGAATGATGATCACCATTACTGAAATTGGTGAATGTCATATGATAACCCCCTCACAGACATCGATATCATCAATAGACCCGGTATAGCCATAGGGTGGTAACCAGCGTTCCAGGGCATTTTTATCAGTAAATGCCTTATAAACACGGTCCCTGGGAGCCCGAAATACCCGGTGTAATTGCACCGTACCTGTTGCATCAGTCATTTCAAACGCCTCTTAACAGGTTTATTTAAAAGATAATAACGGTCATCCACACTAACCGGCTATCATTCAACCATCACAGGGTAATCAGTATAGCCTTTTTCATCAGCGGTATAGAACGTATCCATGTCCGGAGAATTCAATGCCTTACCCGCCTGCCAACGTGCCGGTAAATCCGGGCTAGCGAGAAAATCCTTTCCAACGGCAATTAAATCAGCTCGACCAGCAGCAAGGTCGGCCTCGGCATGCTCGGCATCATAACCACCGGATAATATCAAACAACCACCAAACCGATCGCGATAGATCTGTTTGATTGAATCCGGCACCTCGGGTGCCCCCATTAATGAATGGTCGACCAGATGGATATATAAGAGTCCATTATTATTCAATTGCTCGGCGAGATAAGAATAGTCGGCGGCCATATCTTCATACAGTGGCATATCGTTGAAGACACCAAAGGGCGACAGGCGAATACCGACCCTGTCAGCACCGATGGCATCACATACTGCAGCAGTGACCTCCAGTACAAATCGAGCACGATTTTCAATGGGGCCACCATAGGCATCATAACGCTGATTACTTGACGGACGGATAAACTGTTCCAGCAGATAACCATTGGCACTGTGTAGCTCTACCCCGT
>CAZYTT010000065.1:9330-11627 GCA_964650235.1 uncultured Gammaproteobacteria bacterium
ATCCGGGCATAGCCCAGGCCATTGGGTGAAGGTGATGTCCCCTCGGTGATTATCAGCCCTGCCGTACTCCGTTGAGTATAATATTCTGCCATCAAATCATTTGGGATATTATCAATGGCACGACATCGGGTCATGGGTGCCATCACAATGTGATTTTTCAGCGTAAGTCCGTCTAGCTCTTTAGGTGAAAACAGATGTGACATGACAACGATCTCCATCAATGGTTGGATTGTTATCGTGATAGTAAGCAGATCTACCCGGGAAGGCAATCAGACGATCGTACAACAGTTAAAAATTATAAGCCTCTGTTTTTATTTATCAAAAACACTCACATCGACTAGCTGTAATTTACACTCTAACAATTGCTCCCAAAACCACATGTCCAACCCATATTTCATTAATTAAGAATTCAAAAAGTATGACAAAGATCCGATATAACTATTGAAAGGTAAATTACGACACAGGAGGCGCCATGCAAACAACAACTCAAGAAACGTCAAGGCCAGCCAGCTTTGAAACCAAAAGGATATTCTTTCAATCATCCATCGACGGGAGCAACAGTGGCTGGTTTATCTCTATAACGGATGAACGTGCCTATGGTCCCTTCCCTGACAAACAGGTCGCGCAATATATACTGGATGGACTGGTCAAGCGGATGCTCGAACGTCACTCCCAGGATGCAGTGACAAATACACCATCGGCCCACGTAGCCTGAAGACTATGACCCTCCGGCAGTCACTACCGGAGGGTCACTTTATTTTAGTAAAGCTGATGCCAACTTACCAATACCAGATTGTCAATCCCAGACATCCTATCTCAACAGACGGGCTATTCGGGATGTAACCAATCATCAGTAGCCAACCATCCATCTGATTAGCCCGTAATATCTGGCCGCCCAGGCGGATAAAACCATAACGATCTCGATCAGAACCAATAGGTAATTCAACTCCAAATCCGGCCCGATACTACAGGGTATAACCCAGAGTATGTTTATTGACACCAAAAAAATGATTAGCCCCGAGCAACAACACCATATCCAGATGCTCCTGATGCAGCACCAGCCCCGTTGAAAAGATCATATCGGCCTTTAGCGTAGCCATATTTGCCGTAGCCTTGAAATCTGCAAGCCCAGGACTCTCATCGAATGACTCCACCAGGACATGCCAGACATCCGCACTGATATGACTCGGCCGTCCTGTAGTTGCCAGCTATAATCAAGACCCAGACCAATATTGTAGACTCGAGTCTGTGTGTCCCAGTTTAACAACTGGCCATCAAAACTATCTTTAAAAAGACTGTCATGGTGCCATTGTAGACAGCCTTGTTCTCCATACGCGTCTGTTCATAACCGATGCCTAGTGAAAATTGTAGCTGCTTGCTCAGATGTGTCTGATAGAACAACCCTAGCCCTATACCATAGGACTCCCACCAAACACCAATTGATTTATCCGGAAAAGAAAAGTTCGACAGCATCTGCTGGTCTGTTGATAGGCCAACGCGACCTCCAATTGCAAGCGGTGTTTATCATTCTGCACCAGGTCAATATGATAAGGCAGCCGTCGAATAGCAATACCAACATCACCGTCATTGTTATTGGTAATCGTATAATTGGCCGCAGCAAAATCAGGCGACAGCGTCATCAGAGTCAGAAAGGCATAATCAACGCCCAGGTCAGACGCCCCATCACTATTAGCTGCAAAAGCTGAAATACTGCAAAACAACAGTATCCAACATAATGTCGGCTTAACCAAGGCTGCGAATAGTGAGTTTTCAGGAACGTATATAACATAACTTTCTGATTTATCGTCGGTGTCGCATTCAGAGTATTAAAGAGACCACGATAATTGCAGTCCGACACCATCCGTCATTACCAACGGTGTTACATGCAGCCTGTCATAACGTTCAGTGAAATAATAACTACTGATTATGCCGATAGCTGCACCGGCAACAACGTCTATGCCGTAATGTTTGTCGGCATAGATCCGACTGTAGCCCACATAGGAGGCACCAATATAAGCCAGAATCGCATATTGCCATCCGTAGCGTTGATCAATAAAGGCAGCCCCCATGAAGGCTGCCGAGGTATGACCTGAAGGGAAAGACAGGCAACAGGAACCATTAGGACGACGCTTGTGTGTTACCACCTTGAGTACATCAGTGGTTACCTGCGAAGCAGCAAACGATTTTACATAATGTATCGTACCGTCGCGATCTGTCTCATAGATCAAAGAGGCCCCCAGACCGCTAATAGGGATCAGTAGCATTAATGCATCACCAGTCCTTTCGACATGCCCATG
>CAZYTT010000066.1:0-11565 GCA_964650235.1 uncultured Gammaproteobacteria bacterium
CTATAGTACCCATGCAGGATCTTATTGGCTTGGATGGTCGTTACCGGATGAACACCCCGGGTACCACTGAGGGTAACTGGCGCTGGCGTTTTGACTGGGCTGATGTCCCTGAGGGGTTGTCTGCCAAAGTTAATGCTATGACAGAAGAGCATCAGCGTCTGATTCCCCCACGGCCCTGAGGCTATAGACAAGCCTGGTGTTCTTCACCATAATTTAACGAAATAATTGTCTGGAGATGTAAAATGAGTGACGAAGTACAATCGCCCTGTAATGACCTGTGTATTATGGATGATGGTGTCTGCACAGGTTGTGGTATGACCAATGAAGAGGTGACCAAGTGGCCCAAGATGACTAATGAAGAACGCCAGAAAGTCATCCAGAGACTAGAACAGGCCAAGGGTGCATAACTTCATTAAAGGGGCTGTTAGGCCCTTTTTTATTTTTCTAACTGGCCATATTATATTCAGTATCTATTCAGAATGTGTTGGGTAAAATTAGCTCAACATTTATAGAGGAAGGATTATGACAATCTGGCGCCGGACTTACCGTTCAATTTTCCTTGTAGTATGGGCCGGGCTGATGGCAGCCTGCGTCTCAACGCCGCGCACCCAACTTATTGCAGAGCCCCAGGCGACGATACCGATTTCAACCCAGGTCTATTTTTATCCGTTACGTGATCAATCGGAACAACAGCAGGATCGGGATCAGTATCAGTGTTATCTCTGGGCAAGAAAACAGACTGGTTTTGATCCTAGTGCTCCTGAACTTGCGCCTCATCAGCGGGTAGAGGTAGTGCCTGACCCTGAGGCAGGGAGTGATACGGTGGCAAGTGCACTGGCTGGGGCCATTATAGGATCAATGATTGGTGGTCATCATGATGGTGTTGATGGTGCTGTTACCGGGGCAATGGCTGGCGCAATGATCGGCGCCAGTGCTGATGCCTCCAGACAGCAACAGGCACAGCACATGCAAGCCTATTATGATCGCCTGTCAGCCCAGCAAAGGGAGATGCTGGAGCGTCAGGCGGCCAATTATCGTCGGGCACTAACAGCATGTCTCGAAGGTCGTGGCTACAGTGTTCGTTAAATTTTCCTGTGCCGGAAGTGGCGTATAGCAGAATTGACAGGGGATAAAGATATGATATCCAGACACGTTGTAAACCTCACAGTCCTGTTGGTATTGACCCTGGGGACAGTGCCCGTCACCCTGGCGCAGGAGCTTGGTATTCAGCTGGCTGACAGCAGTAAAAAATATCAACGTCTACAACCATCTACTGGTAATAGTCGAGATCAGGGCCGGGGTGGCTCCTCTAGCAAGAGGGGTAACCGTAGTAGTTCGCAACAATGGCGCCGGAGTAAATCTGATCGCCACGATAATAGTTATTATCGCCAGAAGGGTTATCGCCTGGATAATCGCTACCATCATAACCATTATTATCCTCCTTTGGGTTTGAGCCTGAGCCTGATCTCACGTCCTTACAAACGCCTGTACTATCGTGGATCCGATTATTTTTTTGATGTATCTGGCGTCTGGTATACCCGTTCGGGTGCCAGTTTTAGGGTAGTGATGCCGCCAATCGGTATTGCGGTACCATTGTTGCCAACCGAATACACCACTGTTTGGGTTGACTCTACCCCGTATTATTATGCTGGGGGTGTATATTTTGCCTGGCGTCCGTCTGTGGCAGGTTACGTGGTGGTACCCGCGCCCAATGAGCAACGGGTTATCCTACAGTCGGATGCGGCGGAAGAGTTGTTTATCTATCCCAGGATGGGACAGTCTGAAGAACAACAGGCCAATGACCGCTATGAATGTCATCGTTGGGGGGTGGGACAGACCGGTTTCGATCCTACTCAACCTGCGGGTGGTGTATCGCCGGACAGGCATAGCGAAAGTGAAGCAAATTATCGTCGCGCCATGCGCGCCTGCCTTGAAGGGCACGATTATAGTGTGAGATAATTGACCAGCAATTGATGCTTGCATGGCCTAAAATCAGGCTCGGTTAATGAGAAATTTGCGTTGTCATCAACTGCCGCTACAACTGTGATTCGGTACTTTTATAGCCACAACATATAGCCTGTCTCGAATCGGCGGGCGAGTAATTCATGATAGGGATAGACCCGGATCTTGTAGGACTGCAACCCGGATAGCGGTGAATTTAGCTGGATATGATAGCTATATTCACCACTGTTATTCATGCCCCTGGTCTCTAGTTTATAGATATGTTGAACATTAGTGAGATCACTTTTTTCTCCTGGTGCCAATAGACATTCCATATAGACATCACTACTCTCCAGACCGTTCAGGGTGACCGCAACCTCTATTGAGAGAGTCTCATTGGCTTTTATAGCTGATGGTGGGGTATCCACGCGGCGAATACTGACGCCACCCCAGCAACGAGCAACCTTTTTTTTCCATCGGGCCAGTTCACGAGCCGGTGTGTTTGACTGGGAACTGAGCCGTTTATTGTGTTGGCTGGCATAACTATAAAAGTGACTGACGTAATCCATGACCATCCGTTGGGCGCTGAAGTGTGGTAATAATGTTTTCATTGAGGCCTTGGATTTTTTGACCCAGCCGGTTGAGTAACCATGGCTACCACGGTCATAGTAGAGTGGGGCGATATGATGTTCGAGCAGATCATACAGTTCATTGCCCTCTTCACGGTTGCGGAACTCGATATCGAATTTAGGGTCATGGGGTGTTATAGCCCAGCCATTGTTCCCGTTATATCCTTCTCCCCACCAGCCATCCAGGATGCTGAGGTTGAGAACGCCATTGATCCCGGCCTTTTCTCCGGAGGTGCCACTGGCCTCAAGTGGGTATTCGGGGTTGTTAAGCCAGACATCGACTCCGGATACCAGTTTGCGAGCCAAGGCCATATCATAATTTTCTATCAGGATAATTTTGCCTTCAAATTGCGGCATGCGTGAATATTCATAGATTGTTTTGAGAAACTTTTGTCCAGGGGTGTCATGTGGATGGGCCTTGCCGGCAAAAATAAAGATGACGGGCTGGTCGGGGTTATTAACGATGTTGTTGAGTCGGACAGGATCGGCAAATAATAGTGTTGCACGTTTATAGGTGGCAAATCGCCGAGCAAAGCCCACGGTCAGGATATCCTTTTCCGGGGCCGTTAGAATATGCGTTAGCCTCTCGATCTGTGTCTGACTGCAACCATTGCGCTGATGCTGGCGGTAAAGACACTTATAGGCAAAATCAAATAACTTGGATTTTAACGATTGTCGGATACTCCAGTAACTGTGATTGGGGATGTCCTCGATGGCCTCCCAGTACTCAGGGTTTAAAAATTCATTACGCCAGCCACCGCCAAATTGCATATCAAAGAGGTGATTCCATTCGCGGGCCAAAAAGGTCTGGACATGGACTCCATTGGTGACATAGCTGATGGGGTTTTCCTGGGACGGGATTTCAGGCCATATGTATCCTTCCATGGTCGATGCAACACCACCATGGATGCGACTTACGCCATTGTGAAAACGTGAGCCGCGCAGTGCCAATGCCGTCATATTAAAGGCCCCTTTGTCACCGGGAAAGGCACCAAGCTCGAGAAAACTTGCCTGATCAATGTCTGTCTGCTGGAGATAACCCTGGAAATATGAGCTTACCAGTTCATGGGTAAAAATGTCGTGACCTGCTGCAACGGGTGTATGGGTAGTAAATACGGTGCCTGCGGCGACTAATTCCAGCGCGCAATCAAACTCCAGACCGGCAGTTACCCATTCACGACAACGCTCTACTATCTGGAAGGCGGCATGGCCCTCATTGATATGCCATACAGTAGGTGTCAGACCCACGGCACGGAGGGCGCGAACACCACCGATGCCTAATACAATCTCCTGTTCTATTCGAGTGGTGCGATCGCCACCATAGAGCTGGTGGGTAATAGCACAGTCATGATCGGAGTTGCTGGGAACATCGCTGTCGAGCAGAAATAAAGTGATATGCCCTACCTGGGCCTGCCAGACCTTGAGGATGACATCACCCTTTGGCATGGCTACACTGACCAGGATTTCATTGCCCTGGTTATCGAGACTGGGATGGATCGGCAGGTCAGCTGGGTTGGTTTCAAAATAATGAGGGACCTGATTACCGTCGCTATCAATGGTCTGATTGAAATAGCCACGACGATACAGTAGACCGACAGCTACAAACGGGATTCGCAGGTCACTTGCGGCCTTACAGTGATCACCTGCCAGGATGCCAAGTCCGCCGGAATAGATAGGGAAGCTTTCATGGAGGCCAAATTCAGCACAAAAATAGGCCACCAGATCTTTCCCAGGATCGAGCATGGGGTGAGTGATATCATTGCGTTGTCTTAGAGCGTTGTTATGATAGGCATCAAATGATGTCAGGACCATGTTGTAGTCCTGTATATAGGCCGTGTTCTGGACTGCATTTTCAAGTCTGGACTGGGCTATGCGACGCAGAAAGACCTTGGGGTTGTGGCCACATTCTTCCCAGAGTTCAGGGTCAAGACGATGAAACAGCCCACGCACCTGGCTATCCCAGCTATAGAGCAGATTATTGGCAAGCTCATGCAGGCGATTGAGTTTGCTGGGGATAAGCGGCTGGATCTCAAGTGAAAACTGGGTACCCGACATGATACTGACTCTCCTGTAAATGCCACTGTCTTACTCTATAGTTAGAGCAGCAATGGTGCAATACTAGCGGAGCGTTTATCCAGGATTAAGTTTACTCATGATTAAAAAGGTCGACAGCCTGTTGCGCTAACAATTACAGTGCCCTTAATAGTTTCTAACCTGGCAATCGCAAGGGAATGGTGCCGAGGGTCGGAGTCGAACCGACACTCCCGCGAAGGAACCGGATTTTGAATCCGGCGCGTCTACCAATTTCGCCACCCCGGCAGGGACAGTGCGGCAGTATACCGGTCAGCCTATGCCAATGACAAGCAAAGAGCGCTTAATAGGCGCTGTTACTTTCAAAACCTGTTAGAATTTTTGTCCAGATTCTTTGGAAGTTGTCGATGTTACGTAGCGAATTTAATTTTGAATTGCCGCCCGAGCTGATCGCTCAATATCCTTTGTCAGATCGTAGTGCAAGTCGGATGTTGACGCTGACTGATGGTGTCTTAACCGACAGAAAGTTTGCTGATCTCGTAGCGCTGACTGAACCCGGTGATTTGCTGGTCTTTAATGATACCCGGGTGGTGCCAGCACGTTTGTCCTGTTACAAGCAGACGGGAGGAAAGGTCGAGATCCTGCTGGAGCGACAGCTTGATGGGCGACAATTCCTGGCACAGGTAAAGGCGAGTAAGCCTCTCCGGCCCGGTGGAGAAATACTGGTTGATGGAGCGGCTGACGTGGTACTCGAAGTCCGGGGACGTGAAAATGGGTTTTATCACCTGGAGGTCAGTCATGGCCCTGATGTGGATGTGCTCATGCGATGCTATGGCCATATGCCCTTGCCACCCTATATCTCCCGATCTGATGAGTCTCTGGATCAGGATCGCTATCAGACAGTCTATGCCCGCAGTGAAGGGGCGGTTGCTGCACCGACAGCGGGCCTGCATTTTGATCAGGCCATCCTGGATCAACTAACCCTGCGTGGTGTCAATCTGGCCTATGTCACTCTTCATGTCGGGGCGGGGACATTTCAACCGCTGCGCGTTGACGATATTAGTCAGCATCATATGCATAGCGAAATGATAGATGTATCGGCAGCTGTCTGTGAACAAATTCGCCAGACTCGTGCCAGTGGTAAACGGGTTATTGCGGTCGGGACAACGGTTGTTCGTAGCCTGGAGACAGCCACCAAAGCTGGGGGGATAGCCCCCTATCGGGGGGAAACCGATATATTTATTACCCCCGGGTATCAATTTCAATGTGTTGATGCCCTACTGACCAATTTTCACTTTCCGGAATCGACCCTGTTAATGCTCGTTTGTGCCTTTGCTGGTCAGCAGGCAACACTCGAGGCTTATCACCATGCTGTATCTCAGCGTTATCGTTTTTTTAGTTACGGTGACGCGATGTTTATATACCCCTGAAGCAGGAATTATCGAATCAATGAAATTTGAATTAGCGAAGAAGGACGGTGCAGGCCGTACTGGCCGACTGGTTTTTGACCGTGGTGTAGTAGAAACCCCTGTATTTATGCCGGTAGGAACCTATGGTGCGGTCAAGACGGTGACCCCTGAAGAGGTCAGGGATCTGGGGGCGCGAATGATACTGGCGAACACCTTTCATCTGATGTTGCGCCCTGGTACAGAGATTATTGGCCGCCATGGTAGCCTGCATGATTTTATGGGCTGGGATGGCCCGATTCTTACTGATTCGGGTGGATTTCAGGTCTTCAGTCTGGGCGAATTACGCAAGATCGATGAACAGGGTGTAACGTTTCGCTCCCCGGTCAATGGTGAAAAGGTTTTCATGGGCCCCGAGGAGTCAATGGCAGTACAGCAGGCCCTGGGGGTAGATGTCATTATGATCTTTGATGAGTGTACACCTTATCCGGCTAGCTATGAGCAGGCGGCTGAATCGATGCGCCTGTCATTACGCTGGGCTGAGCGTAGTCGTACGGCGCATGGCAATCATAATGCTGCACTGTTCGGCATTATCCAGGGTGGTATGTATGAGGCCTTGCGTGATGAATCACTGCAAGGTCTGGTCAATATTGGCTTTGATGGTTATGCCATCGGTGGTTTATCTGTCGGTGAACCCAAGGACGATATGCGTCGTATACTGGCCAATACAACACCACAAATGCCAGATGATAAGCCTCGTTATTTAATGGGGGTGGGTAAGCCAGAAGATATTGTCGAGGCGGTGTGCAACGGTATCGATATGTTTGATTGTGTTATGCCGACCCGCAATGCCCGCAATGGCCATTTGTTTGTCAGTAGTGGGGTATTGCGACTGCGAAATAGTCGTTATCGTAATGATACTCGGCCCCTGGATGAGACCTGTGGTTGCTATACCTGCAGTCGCTATAGTCGCGCCTATCTCCGTCATTTGCATACCACCAATGAAATCCTCGGCTCACGACTGAATACCATCCATAATCTATTTTATTATCAGCACCTGATGGCAGGTCTACGCGCGGCAATTCATGAAGGTCGTCTAAATGCCTTCGTGGATGAGTTTTATCGCATGAGAAGTTGATTTTGGCCCCTGTGATGGCTGCAAAAGACCTGTTGTCTATACCTATTATGGGCATCAGGCCGATGCTGTGCTAATATCCGCCAGTTATATGCTAGAGGTTCGGGTCGATCAGGTCCTGAATATTAAGAATTTCGGTTCAGTGGGCGCTATTTCGTTGTGCTGAATTAATCGTAATAAAGAGGTTTACTCATGAGTTTGTTTATTTCTGATGCTATGGCCGCAGGTGACGCAGCAGGTGCTGCGCAGGGTGGATTTGAGAGCTTGATTCCATTGGTATTAATTTTTGTTATATTTTATTTCCTGCTGCTGCGGCCCCAGATCAAGCGCGCCAAGGAACACAAAAAGATGACTGAATCGCTATCGAAAGGTGATGAAGTAGTAACCACCGGTGGCATGTTAGGGCGTATCAGCAAGCTGGATGATAGCTTTATTACGCTGGAGATCGCTGAGGGTGTCTCCGTCAAGGTTCAGCGTAGTGCCATTGGCTCCCTAATGCCCAAGGGTACCTTGAAAGGACAGTAGTCAAACTCCTGGTCTTTAAACCGTTTAATTATTTCCGACTTTGTAGTTTTATCATGGAATCGCTATGAATCAGTACCCGATGTGGAAGTATTTGTTAATTGTTATCACCGTTGTGATCGGCGGATTTTATGCCTTGCCTAATCTATACGGTGAATACCCGGTTGTCCAGGTCTCGGCTATGCGTGGTGCCGTTATCGATGAGGCGACGCAAAATACGATTGCTGAAGTACTGCGCGGTAGCGGTATTAAGGTTGTCGAAATGGAGTCCCAACCGCAGGGGCTGGTGGTTAAACTTCACAATACCGATGATCAGTTAACGGCCCAGAGTACAATAATTGATGCCCTCGGCGATGATTATATTGCTGCCCTTAATCTGGTGCCAGCGACGCCAGACTGGTTAGCGGCGTTTAATGCCGAACCAATGTATCTGGGGTTGGATTTAAGAGGTGGTGTCCATTTCCTGATGGAAGTCGATATGGATGTTGCCTTACGTCAGGCAGATGAACGCTATATAAGCGATATCCGCTCATACTTACGTAAAGAAAAGATTCGCTATCAGTCTATTACACGCATGGCTATAGGCGGTATCGAGGTCAAGCTAAGGAATACTGATGACAGGGAAAAATCCAGTACGCTGATTCGGCGTCAATTCACAGAGCTTGAGGTCAGCGATGCAAAGACAGATGAGCTGATGTTGCACGTCAATATGACGGAGAAAAATATCCGTGATACCCGTGATTTTGCGGTCAAGCAAAATATCATAACCCTGCGTAAACGTGTCAATGAACTGGGTGTGGCCGAGCCGTTGATCCAGCGTCAGGGCGATAATCGCATCGTTGTCCAGTTGCCCGGTGTCCAGGATCCGGCCCAGGCCAAGGATATCCTGGGGGCCACCGCAACCCTGGAGTTTCGTCTGGCAGACGCTGAAGGTAATAGTGTTACCGATGCTGTAAATGGTCGGGTCCCTGTTGGTTTGAGTCTCTATCAGGAACGTGACGGCAACCCGGTGCTATTAAAGCGACAGGTTATTGTTACCGGTGATCAGGTTATTGATGCAGCATCTGGTATTGATCCACAAAATGGTTCGCCCAATGTGAACATCACCCTCGATAGCAAGGGTGCACGTAAAATGAACGCCACGACCAAGGACAATATCGGTAAGCCAATGGCCGTTGTCTTTATTGAACGTAAAACGACGACTCGGATAATTGATGGTCAGCGGATCAAGACCAGTAAAGAGGTCAAGGAAGTGATCAATGTCGCCACAATACGTGGCCAGTTCAGTAAGCGTTTTCAGATAACCGGTCTGGAGAGTACTGAGGAATCACGTAAGTTAGCCCTGTTATTACGTGCCGGTGCCCTCGCAGCACCTATCGATATTGTCGAGGAACGCACCGTTGGCCCAAGTCTTGGTCAGGATAATATCAATAAAGGTTTTGAGTCAGTCATTATTGGTTTCATCGTAGTCTTATTGTTTATGGTCGTCTGGTATAGGCTATTTGGTCTGGTGGCAAATATCGCCCTGACCCTTAATCTGATTTTGATCGTCGCTATATTATCTTTATTGCAGGCGACGCTAACCTTGCCAGGTATTGCCGGTATTGTCTTGACTGTCGGTATGGCTGTGGATGCCAATGTCCTGATTTTTGAGCGTATCCGTGAAGAACTACGCAATGGAAGTTCACCGCAGGCGAGTATAAATGCCGGTTATGACAAGGCCCTGTCGACCATTGCTGATGCCAATATTACGACCTTTATTGCCGCCATTGTGTTATTCGGGTTTGGTACCGGTCCGATCAAGGGTTTTGCTATCACCTTGTCCATCGGCATTCTAACATCCATGTTTACCGCAATTATGGGTACCCGTGCTGTGATTAACCTGATCTACGGTGGTCGCCGGGTCGTTAAATTGTCAATCTGATCTTTTACTACAGCGATATTACTTTAATAGGGTTCAGCTCGTTTATGCAGATATTTAAAAAACAGACAGCCATTGATTTTATGTCCAAAAGACAGGTGGCAATCATTGGATCAATCGTGCTCCTGATTATTTCAATTGGGTCCATAGCAACGCGGGGGCTGAACCTGGGTGTTGATTTTACCGGCGGCACACTGGTTGAGGTTGGTTACCAGTCGGCAGTGGCACCGGCTGAGATTCGTCAAGTATTGCAACAGGCCGAGTTTGCTGATGTGACTGTGCAGTCATTTGGGACGGCCCGTGATGTCCTGATCCGATTGGCCCCACAGGAAAATATGAGCAGCGCCCAGATCAGCGATAAACTACTGGGTGTCCTGTATGCCGCCTATCCTGACCAGGTTGAGATGAGACGGGTTGAATTTGTCGGACCCCAGGTTGGTGAGGAGTTGACCGAGGATGGTGGACTGGCTATGTTGATTGCCCTGTTTGGTATTCTTATCTATGTAGCCCTGCGTTTTGAAAAACGTTTTGCCCTGGGCTCAGTTATGGCGCTGATACATGACGTGATCATTACTATCGGGTTTTTCTCGTTGTTTCAGATAGAGTTTGATCTGTCAGTGTTGGCAGCTGTACTGGCGGTGATCGGTTATTCGCTAAACGATACCATTGTTGTGTTTGACAGGATTCGAGAAAATTTTCGCAAAATGCGTAAGACTGAGACGATCGATATCATGAATTCGGCCATCAATCAGATGTTGTCTCGGACTATTATTACATCTCTGACGACCTTGCTGGTATTGATTGCACTGTTTTTACTCGGTGGTGAGATTATCCATGGGTTTGCCACGGCATTGATTGTTGGTATTTTTGTGGGTACCTATTCATCCATCTATGTCGCCAGTGCGGCTGTCCTGATGCTGGGGATAAGTAAACAGGATCTAATGCCTGTAGAAAAAGAAGGTGTGGAGATTGAAGACAGGCCCTAGGTCTGCCTAATCTGTATCTGGCCTGTTTTACCTGGTTGGTCTGAACGAACAACTACCCGCTAGCGTTTGCTGGAGACGTTTTTCTGATCAGTAATAGCCAGTTCTATACGGTTTTTGCCGAGTTCCTTGGCCTGATACAGGGCCTTGTCAGTGCGTTCTATCAAGTTGCTGGACGTCTCTCCGGGTCGGTACAGTGACAGGCCCGCAGAGAACGTAGGCATGGCCAGGGCTTGGCCATTGTGTGTGAAGTGACGCTGCGCATTGAGTTCCTGCACCTTTTCCAGTGCCCGGTTGGCACCTTCAATATCTGTATTGGGTAACAGTATGGCAAATTCTTCACCGCCATATCGCGCTACCATGTCGTGGTGCCTGATAATCGATAGGATACTGTTGGCAAATATCTGCAGTACATCATCACCGGCAGGGTGACCATAATTATCATTGACGCTCTTGAACGAATCGAGATCAATCAGGGCCAATGACAAGGGCGAGCCATAACGCTGAACACGTGATACCTCATCTTCCAGGCGACGCATAAAGGCCCGGCGGTTAGCCAGACCAGTCAGTTCATCGGTCAGACTCAGGATATGAACTCGGGTTAATTCATCATTAAGTAACTGGCCCTCGGACTCAATGATTTTCAGATAATTCTTGGCCGTATCCAGCTTGGTGGCCAGACTATGATTACCCTTTAATAATTTTTCAACTTCCTGGATCAGTGTCAGTCTTAATCCCTGGATCTCATTAATACTTTCTGTCTGACGCAGGCTCTCCTGTTCTACTTCAAGTAGTACGCCGAATTCTTCATTTTGCTTGATGATGGAGTCTACCTGTTGATACAGGTTGCGCTGGATTTTCTGGATACGGGCGCGTTTATCGTCAAGCTGACGGCGATGAGAGTGTTTCTCCTGTTGATCTTCAGTCGTATTTTCTGTTGTTGCCGTCTCGGCACTGGCCTCCGCTGACGGGCTATTAATATCAGGTCTGTCGCCAG
>CAZYTT010000067.1:0-11172 GCA_964650235.1 uncultured Gammaproteobacteria bacterium
ACTCAGCGGCAGACGCTATGGCAATATGCAGGCTATTTTATGGGATAAAGCAGCGACCAAGGTTAGTGCCGCAAGCGACCCCCGCGGCATCGGCTCAGCGGAAGTGCGATAGCCAGGCATAATCAGTCAACCATTTGATCTGGAACAATAGGTTCAGACGAACCGATTTAGTAAAAAAAAGGCCGGCATATGCCGGCCTTTTTTAGCCCGAGGATTAACTATAGAATTAGTTGACCTCAGACAGCAGCGCGGGATTCGTCACGAGCTTTCTGACGCCATGGGCATGATCTTCTTCAAAGACATTACCCTCACACCATTTACCAATAGTATTAATATCTAACTTGGCACACTGAGGACGCACACTCCAGGTCACCTGATAAGGTGAACAGCTCTGTTCAGTAAAACTGGGCCCTGTTGTTGAACCAATGAACTCAACCGGACGACCAGTCCCCTTAGGCAGGGCCTTCGCCTGATGTAGCCCATTGACCTTGTTACCACCGTAAGCCAGGTCATTAAAGTTGAGTGCGGAACGATCATTGACTAGGGTAAAGACCTGTGTCTCTACCCGCAGGTCAGGGTTGGCACAGGCATCAGATACGCAGGAACCCAGACCTTTACCAGGATCGACATCACAACTGGTGTGCACCCAGTGTACTTCTACGGTATCACCCGGTTTAAGACCATGGCAGATTTCACCGGCTGGCGCCTTCATCTCAGCTGCTGACAATGACTTACTCATACCACACATATAGCCACCACCATGACCATGCTCACCTTCTCCTGCATAGATAGAAAAGGCCTTGGCTTTATGTTCTGCATTATTATGAAAATGGATATTACACAGGTTCATTTCACTTGCAGCCGGCGCCAAATTAAACACAACAGGATTCTTACCGTGCCTGTTGTCGATATCCCGTGGCGTCTGTGGCCCATAAGATTCACAGGCCGCTCCACCTTTATCATGATGATCGCTATTTTCGTGACCATGAGAATTACTCTCAGAGGCCAGGCTCACAGATGAAAAAATAGCTGATAAAACGACCACACTGAAGAACAACACCTTTGACATATCACCCTCTCTTGTTAATTGTTATATGTTAATACTTGCTATAACCATGGCACCAGACAGCTATCTAATCCCTGCTTACCCCTATTAGATTAGGTCACTGACAAGTACCTGGCAGGCTTTTGGCCATACGAACGAAAACCCTTCGATCAAAAACTGAGTAGTGAAAGTTAGCATCATTTCACTATCAAATAAACCTGATATCGCCCGTCTTATTCAGGCATTCAGATCCGGGATTAACTTACTCTCCAGCCTGGCAATGATATCTTTAAGCACAAGCTTGCGTTTTTTCATTCGTGACAGACGTATTTGATCGAGGTGGGGATCCATGACCAGGTGGTCAATCACAGCATCAAGATCACGGTGTTCCATCCGCAACTCCTCCAGACGCTCACGCAACGCCGCCTGATCTTCATCATTTTCCATATTCATAACACATCAGCACTTTATTTTTTCAATAGTGTAGCTTGATCAAGCGTCATAATCATCCATTGACTGACAAATCCGGGCATAAATTTGACCCAATTAACTATTGCGTTGTCAGGTTGTTTTGGCTAGACTTCGATTGTTCATTTATTCCGTGTGGGAATTGTTTCGCAGGGATGTATTTGGGAGGGATTGGAGATGTTTCCAGGTATATTAGTACCGATTGTTTTATTTTTTGGTCTGGCTGTTGTTGGTTCACTGATCATGTCGAGCGTTGATCGGTAAGCCCACTTTGACAGGCTCCCAAAAGCCCGGTTTACCCGGGCTTTTTTATTTAAAAACAACAAGATAACAATCGATGGACAAGACAAACGAACACCAACACCTGCTCAAGTTTCTACTGACGGCTGCTGCCTTTCTGTTCGTTGGAACCGTTCAGGGTGTCGTTCAGGTCCTGCCATCTATCCGCCCCTGGCTGGATGCAATTGGCAGCCCCATCAGTGGGCCCGGCCATATGATTGACCCCCTTGCCCACGCCCATATCAATATCGTCGGCGGCCTCGTGATGATCGCCATGGCCATGACCTACTATCTGTTTGAACAGATTGCAGGACGGTCTATTTTATCCCGCCGACTATGCAAACACTCCTATGCCTGGCTAGCCGTGGGCGTGTGTTGCTTCTACAGCACGCTACTTTTTTTTGGGATCTGGGAAGGTCGTCTGTTGATCGCTGGAGATATCGCTGGCCAGGCGGAGGTTCATCATATCTACGGCCGCTTCATTGCTGTCGCTTCGACCATTATGGGCATGGGTTTCTGGATATTCTTTAGCAATATTGCCCTTGGCTACCGCACATTAAAAAACAGCAATGCTTGAGTGTGGCTGTCCCGAAAACTATCCCGACTGGCATAACCAGGACATAGATCTTAGCGGTCACCCTGTCCATCAGTTACCACTGCCGATGTTACTGCATATGCCGCTGGCCTATGAACTCTATATACAGAAACAACAAACGGCACTGGAAGAACTTGGACTAGAAGAACGCTGGCCAGGGCTGCGAATCACCCGGACTGGATTCCTGCGCGGCAGCCTAACCCGATTACTGCAGGAAAGTCAGTCCCTGTCGAGACATGTCAGTCATCTGTCACATCCCTTCAAGGTTCGGGGCTACCTGCACCACGGCAATGTTAGCACTATCCGTACTGCTGTCAGGGAGGTACAGGTAACACTACTTGATAGTGGCAGGGCACCCAGAGAGCTGTATCTCTGCCACCTGACCTGCCCGCACTGCAGTGATAGCCGTGGTGGCGATAAGATCCTGCTACTTAGACGCTGGCAGATTAGTGCAACGCTGACAAAGAGGCGCGGTGCAAAATAACTAGTTCGTCGTTACTTGGCTGATATTCAAAGGAAAATGTAATTTAGTCGCAACATCCCTGCCCTGCAGTTGCAACCATACAGCCGCCTGACCGGGCTTAACCCTGATAGCTCGTCGAAACACGCCACTATGACCATCCTGGATCGCCTGTGACCAGGCATCGGCACTGTCCATCCGTAGTGAAACGACCAGCTCATGTCCTGGAAGGCCCCGACCATCCGTTACAATCACCAGAAACTCGGTCATGCCAGGGGTTATTACCTGCGGCCTGGTCTCCAGTCGAACCTCCAGACCCTGCCAATACTGCACAGGTATCGCTGGTACACCGCCATCACTACAGGCTACTAACATAAACACTATGATCATCATCCCGAGCAGATGGGCAGGATTAACAACTTTATTAAGACTTCTTATGTGTTTCTTCACCGGCCGCCTGTTCAGTATCTGTATCGTTTTTTTCCTGCTGGCTGGCATCTGAATCGAGCTTTCCACCAATATTTGAGCCATACAGGGTCACCATGAAATAGACAAAGGTCGCCATGACCGCAATGTAGATTAACGCGCCACCGAACCCCCAGTTAAACCAGCTCCGCTCATAACCGGGACGATCCCCCCAGAAAGGAAAACTCAGTCCAACGGCCACCAGGAGCACAACAACGATGACTGCAATAAACCATTTCGGCACCCCGCGCTGAGATTCTGGTATGGTATTGACCAGCTCCCAGTCTTCCAGGCCCCTCTTCGCCAGACGCTCTTCTTCCGTTTTATAGCCAAAATGATCATCACTGGGTTTACCCCAGTCACTGTTCACTTCACCGAGATCATCAGCGGCCTGCTGTGGATCCTTCTGATTAGAATCACTCATGTCTTAATGCCCTCCAGCAGCAAAATGTTGGATACGAAAACTATCCTCCCACCCGTCATCAGTCCTGATATGAATTAATAGCGGATACAGACCCTTGGCTATGGATTCACTAACGGTCAGATCAATATCTGTACGCCCTGTAGACGGCATAACAATCGTATCCTGGGCGAGGGAATATTTATCGCTTGTGAGGCCCTCGACACTGATGGTGAATCTGGCCGGTCGATACAGTTTATTGGCAATATTGATCCGGTAATCCTGCAGTGTGTCACCCTGGAGAGTATCTGCACGATACACCGTCAGGTGATAGGGTTGATAATTGAGTATACCCCAAATAAATAATAGCAGCCCACCCGTCGCCAACAATATCGCCCAGGGTGCGCGCGACATAATTGAGCCTATGTTCTTACCACTGCGCAGGCGGTTATCGCTATCGATAGCACCCGACTCAAATCGTAGCAGTGTTGACCCGGTCTTGCGTCCAGCGCGCACCTGGTTACAGGCGTTAATACATTCGCCACAGTTAATACAGCTATCAAAGGTATTGGTATGACGCGGATCAATATCGACCAGACAGGCCGTCATACAAAAACCACAACGCTCGCATTCATCCGGATGACTGGCGTCATGGACAATACGTAGTGTTTCCTGGGTCTTAAATGAATGCTGCCAGACACGATAGACACACATAAACCGGCACCAGAAGTGCCGTATAAAGGCAATATTTAAAAACATTATCAGGACAAATATGGTGTAGATCCAGTACAACGACGGCGCCAGACGCGCATCGTCGCGAAAACTGACAAATGACCAGATAACATCGGGTGGGTAAAAATAAATCAGTGGGACAAGTGCCGCTAACATCGACACCACGGTAAACATTATTCCCAGCACTATCCAGTTTACAATTTTATTTTTTCCGGCCGAGACCCGCACCTTTTGTCCATCCAGATTAACCTCGGCACGCTTACCGAGCCACTTGTGGGTTACAAAATTAGCCCATTCGGCCATGGTATTCTGTGGACATGACCAGCCACAAAATGCCGTACCAAGCAGCGAATAGGTAATCACGAGACTACATGAAATAGCCAACCACAATCCGGCGACGATATGAAAATCAGCAAACCAGACCTGTCTATCCAGTACCACAAAGGCACCATCAACCGGATCAATACGAAACAGGCCACTGAGTGGTATCAGCACCAACAGGAAAATGGTAGCCGCCTGAACAGCGCGTCGCTGCCAGTGCAGGCCTTTATAGCTACCGGGGACCTCCACCTTGACCGGAATATCATTTAACTCTTTGTGTATAGCCATAGTTCACATTTAACCTTAAATCAACAGTGTTTTCTGCCTGAACTCAACATACTTACAATTATGAAGCATTAAACACTCATTGACAGGACTATATTGCCTGAATGCCCTGTACAAAAGAAAACTTCAGAAAACATCGGCCTGAAGTTGACGATCCAGTGGCGCCAGTACTTGCAGCTGCTGTTTGATTTCAGCCGCCCGGCTGCTGGCACCCTTATCCTGCATCAATTGATGCAGCTGACGCAGAGACTCCACATGATCAGGCCGAACAGCCAGAATAGCCTCCAAGGCCTGCTGCCTCGAAATCCCCATGGCCAGTGCCTGCGGCAATGTCGCCAGCATATCATCGGCCAGCGTCACACCAGCCCAGCGATCGCGTGGATTTGCCTGATGGGCAAAACGAATCAATCGATCCGCATTCGCCTGATCACCACGCATGCGCGCCTGCCAGCTCTTGAGCGCCAGGGTAGTTGCCATATAGGCCCGTTCAAAACTACGGAAATGACGATCTGATACACCCAGTTCGACCGCGGCCTGGGGTGGCAGGGGCCGTTGACTCAATAACCACTCTAACACCTCATCAATATCGATATCACCACGATAGCGCGATTGTGGCAGGCTAAAATCTATCTGTGGTGACCACTCGTTCTGTAACACGCCGGCAGGCAGCTGAGGTCGACCCCAGTAGCGACCCAACCAGCTCCACAGACCTTCACCACCCGTAGCAGCCTCACTGCCCTGTGCTGCAAGGCGATCAACCAGACTCGCCATCCTGGCTGCAATTGGTATTTCCTGACCATTAGATGTAGTACCAGCCAGGGCCAAACGAAAACCATCAACAAAGATAAGCATATCAGGAAAGACCGCCTGAAAACTCCGTATGACCACAGCGAGGGCGTGAATATCAAATTGATTCAGCGCTAACCATTGGACATACCAGCCATTCTCATTCAGACATGAACGGGCACGTTCAAATTGTTGCACGGATAACAGGGCACTCCTTCCGGCCATATCAGGGTGGAAGACATCACCGATGATCACATCAAAATGCTGGCTGGTACTACGGAGAAAATGACGACCATCATGATTAACAATCCTGATCGAATCAGCAATGTGATCATTGATGCTATCGAACCATTCCCTGGCAGCAACAATAGCCCCCTGGGATAATTCAACGGCTGTACGATCGATATCGCCAAATGGCAGCGAACCTGCCGCGGTAATCCCGGTACCCAACCCGAGGAAAAGCACCGAAGACGGATCTCCATGGAGTAACAATGGTAGTCGTGCCTGGTTTTTTTGCAGGGCAATAGCGGCGGGATCTGATGAGGCATCCATGCGTTGCAGATCACTGAGCAACAGACGTTGACCATCCGCTTGTTCTATCACATGAGTTATAGATACGGCATCTTCATACTGATAAAGATCACGATCACTGGCGTGTGCCTGCGGTAACAGGTTGGCCACGGCTGGAAATTGATGTACCGGCCAGGCTGACAGCAATAATAATGGCACCAGGTAATACCCCCATTGCAGCCGCTGGCTAAAATAGAGTCCACAGATAAGTAATAACAGACAGGCTGCTATCATCATTTGCATCGAACCTAGCCAGGGTATCAGGATAAAACCCGCACCCAGCGCACCACCGGCAGCGCCCACTGAGTTGGCACCGTACAACAGTGCCGCAGACTGCGTTGCCCCTGATTGAAGCGGGGTAAAACGTGACGTGAGTACGGGCATCCAGGCACCGAAGACCAGCGTAATCGGTAATGTTAGCATTGCCAGGACCAGCCCCTGAAATACCAGGGCCTCAGCAAGAGAATGAAATTCACTCGCTTCTACCCAAGCTGATACAGCAGGCAATAGCCACAGGGTACCGACGGCACAAAAGGCCGCCAGACAGGGCATAATTACCAGCCAGAGAGGATGCTTCAGATAGCGCCCCAGAATACTACCGGCACCAACTCCAGTTAAAAAAACCGCCAGGATTATGGCCAGCACATATTCAGTACGTAACATAACCATGCCCAGCAACCGGGTCCAGCCAATCTCAAGCATGAGAGAACCAGCGCCAATACCCGCATAGCAGACGAGAGCAATCAGTGGAACAGATACCTTCGGAACCTTATTTATACCCATTCTGGCTTGCCCACTCCGCTCAGGTCGATCGTGGCGAGCGGCTAACACCAGTACAATAAAAGCAACGCTGATTCCGATCACCGCCATTATCTGTACCGCTGTCGACCAGCCACACTCAGGGAGCAGATAGAGTGGTATCAGGGCGCCGATGCCCCCCCCTGTTGCGTTTAAACCATATAATAGTGGCACTGCTCCAGGCATATGATCTAAACCACGCAGCACGAGTGGAAAGATGAAACCCATTGCCAGCGCGGGCAATAACATAATCACCAGCATCACTAGGCCTTGCAGAAAAAACCAGCTACCTATATTCGCATCAACAGCAAAGCCAGGCAGCCACTGCTCCAGCCCTTTGAAGATGTAAGGCAATGTCAGGGCATAGAGTGCGATGCCAAGTTCAAGCACAGCAAACATACGCAGCGGGGTTTTTATGCGCTGACCAAGGGTAACGCCACCGAGGCTACCCAAGCCTAATCCCAGCATAAAAGCAGCAACAGTGACTACAACGCCAAAGATACTTACGCCAAATTGTAGTGCCAGCATCCGCGCCCACAGTACTTCATAGGCTAGACTGGTCATGCCTGACAAGGCATAACAAATGAGGAGAACCTGGTAACGTGACTTAATCATAACCAACCATAGAATCAGGTGTGCTGAATCAAGTGGTAATCAGAATGGATCAGAAAGGATAAAACCAGACCGTTGCAGCTACAGCATGGGCAAGTGCGAGTGTAACCGTTAAACCCGCCGTAACCATATGGGCAACAAAATAATTTTTTCCAAAAACGCCGGTGGCTATACCGAACGAAGCCGTTGATAAAATAAGCAGTAATAACGATGCCCCCATAAAAAACAACCAGCGATGCTTCTCTTTATCACTGATTTTTACGGCCTCACCCTCTTCAGCCTGCTGGTCGGCAAACCCCCGCATAATTTTCATGTCACTTTCATGCTCGGAAACAACATCGCTAGCTGCCACATTCGATGCAGAAAAGAATACCGGGATAATCACCAGCATTAACATAAAGAGCAATTGTGATAGCTTATTCTTCACCATAACTACTACCGCGACTATTGTTGATTATCATCAGGTATTTCATCACTGGTAGCGTCTCTGGCCTTCGATTTTTTAATGGCAAAGCGCCAGTATAAAATCGCCATGATGATAAAAGGTGATAAGACAATAGGGAGCAGAAACAGAAAAATAGCCCAGGGTGTATCAATAGTGACATGAAGATAGCGATAACTATCAACAGCCATGGTCGGTCCACTCGCACAGATCACTACAAGTGAAAATATTAGTCGAAGGTAATTGTGCAAAATCTGGTACATATTAAATATCTGACGCGCAGCGAAAACCAAAAAAATCTGACGCATAATTGGGCCATGAATAGTTTCTGTGATAATTAGCAGTTGAAAAAGGATCGCTCTTCCATGATCCACCACGTAATACTTTATACTTGTCATCCACAATCATCAGATCCACCACCTTCATAGCCTGATCTTCAGGCGTGCTGGCCACAGCGATCTTGCCCATAAATACATCATCATTGGCACTGGTTCCATCATAGGCAGCAAAGTCATTAGCCGTCCACTCACTGACATTACCCGCCAAATCCATCACCCCATAGGGGCTCGCACCACCGGGATAAGATAGAACCGACGTTGTTGAACCAACACTATAATAAGTGTTCAGGTTCTGAACGACCATATTATCGCCCCAGGGCCAGCGCCGGGCATCCAGACCACGCGCAGCCTTTTCCCATTCCTGCTCAGTGGGTAACCGTTTCCCTGCCCACTGCGCATAACTGGCGGCATCATACCATGAAACCATGGTAACCGGATGAAGCTCGAGCCCCGGTGGAATCTTGCCACTAACCCAGTGTAAAGGTGGACGATGATTGGTTGCAGCAACAAAGCGGGCATACTGTGCATTGGTTACCGGGTATTTATCAATTTTATATTTGTCTAAAGTAACCCGGTGGGCAGGTTTATCGTAATCATCTCCATTGCTACGATCAGTGCCCATAATAAATGCTCCTGCGCTAACCTCAACCATTGTATCAATTTGCGCCCAGCTATCAGGGTGCAGCAAGGCCTCTGCTTCCGCTACAGTATAAGAGACATGTTCATCCAGGCGGTGTTCATTCTTTTGATTCAGCAGGGCATCTTCACCAGCAGCCCTTATCCGTGATGGCATGTCTTCAGGGTTGTAGCTTGATCGTTCACGCATATCGATCATTCGGTTGGCACCAAGCTTCAGCACATGCACTGTTCCACCGATCATAGCGACGGCAACACAGGTGACCAGCGTTGCATAGAGATAGCGCTTCCTCTGCTCAAGTATTGCAGCACTAATTTTCTTGGTGCGCGGTCTCATTTTGGCTGGCTGGTATCCTCAGGGGCTTGGTCCTTTGACTTTTCCTTATAAACCAGCTCACGCGGTAAACGACCATAGGTCTTTTTGACCATGATCTCTCCAGCAACACCTCCAAAGGCAGCTGATTCAATGGCAAGTATGACAAAAAAACCCCACCATCCCATCGGCATCAAAGAAGCACCATCTGGCACACTGGCGAACTTCATAAAATAAAAATAATTGAGAAGTCGAACTATTAATGGCGGGAAATAACATAACCATTTGCCCCCCAAACCAAATATCATGCCAACAACCAGTCCAGCAATTAAAGGCACAACAAACAGATCAATAAACCAGAGGAAGTTAAAGGTCTCCAACCCCCAGAACAACTCAAGCTCAACGCCGAGAATCTGATCGCCAATAAAGATGACGACACAACCTGCAGTTAATGCCATTAGGCCTTTTAATATTCTAGGTTTACCTGGAGTCAACATTCTCTTCCTGTCAGTTTTCGACATTCAGCGGCCCTGGCCTCTTCCAGATACCAGTCCTTGACACGCAGACTGCTGATAAAATCTGCCAGCAGACTGCGCTCACTATCACTCAGGTGGGCAAATGATGGCATCTGATATTCCTGCTTGAGTCGCGAAGGTAATATTTGCTGTGGATTGTCTGCAGAAAAGTATTTAAATAACCACTGACGTGAACGCAGATCACCCATACCATCCAGTGCCGGGGCCGGAACACTCTGCATTATATCACGGACTGACCAGAGGCTGTGACAACTCTTACAGCCAAGTTTTTTATACAGCAGACCGCCATTATGCTGGAGCTCAGCATCGGCGACTGTATAGAAGGGCAGTTCCATTTCTTTACTGGTTACATCAGCTTGACGCCAGTAATTAAAAACCATCAATATAATGATTATTATAGCTATCCCGATAAATATATTCCGTTCACCTCTTCTCATATACGCTACTAGCTTTTGGTCTCTTTTTCTTTCTTGAATACTACTCGACGCTCTTCCTGCGCCTTGTTGACGGCCTGACTTTTAGAAAATTCTTCAGCTGACATCTTGTCCTTATCATCCTCGTCAAAAACCAGATATTTGATATCTTCATCAAACTGTTCATTTTTTTGAGCCCATCGTATTCCAATAACCGCTGCTAAAATAATTAATGCGCCGGCAACCATCCACACATAGATCGACCAACCATCAGGTAGCGATTGTAGATATTCTGTCATTTTGTCCTCACTGAAACACTGTTCTAAAATAAACGGCCCTGCAACAATTGCATGGCACCGAAAGATACCGCAGATATTACGCCTAGTATAATACAAACCAGCATGACTTTCTCACCCGTCTTCAGGCGCTCATTACCTGTAAGTGTTGTAGCCATTTGATAAACAATCATAAGAAAAACGCCAACACCTATGAGCATAAAGATAAATATGCCAATACTAAATTCCTGGCTGCGCATGCCTTCTATCGTCCAGTAATCTGGATCACGACTTTCAGTCTGTGCCAGTGATAATACTGGAAAAAATAACCCAAAAAAATACATCACCATCAGTCGAATTACTTTTACCATAAAAATTTTCCTAGATATTCAATACAATCCCC
>CAZYTT010000068.1:0-11045 GCA_964650235.1 uncultured Gammaproteobacteria bacterium
ATGTATAAAGCCCATGTATTTGTCTATAAATTGTCGCGTTTAATTGCTGTTGGCTGGTGGGACCTTTGAACCATATTCTCTGGTTGAAATGCTGGACAAGTGCAGATGTCGGGTTTATGGTCTATATTCCATTAATCAGGATCTGTTTCCACCTAATTCAATTAAATTATGGGTAAATGTCATGCGTCTTATAGCGAGCCTACTGTTACTGTCGTTTGCAGTTCCCCTCTATGCCAAGGTGGTTGATCAGGAAATTACCTATTCCGATGGCAACACTCTTATGAATGGTTATATAGCCTATGATGATAGTTTCAAGGGTGATCGACCGGCGGTATTAGTTGTACACGAATGGTGGGGCCTGAATGATTATGCGCGTAAACGCGTACGCCAGTTAGCACGCCTTGGATATGTGGCTATGGCAGTTGATATGTACGGTGAAGGAAAGCAGGCAAGTCATCCGGATGAGGCGGGTAAATTTGCCCAGCAGGTCTCTTCCAATATTGATTTGAGTCGCCAACGCTTTAGTGCTGCACTTAAAGAGTTACGCCTGTTTAAAAATGTCAAGGCTGATAAGGTCGCTGCTATTGGCTATTGTTTTGGTGGCGGTGTCGTTCTTCAGATGGCGCGTGAAGGTGTTGATTTGCGTGGTGTTGCTAGTTTCCATGGTAGTCTGGCAACGATTAATCCGGCCCAACCGAGTATGATCAAGGCCAAAATACTGGTTGCCCATGGAGCCGATGACTCGTTTGTAAAGCAGACTGATCTGGTTAATTTTTGGTCAGAGATGAATAAGGTTGGCGTTGATTTCCAGGTCATTATATATAGTGGTGCTAGTCATTCATTCACCAATCCGGACGCTGACAGTTTTGGTGAAAAGTTCAATTTACCACTGGCCTACAATCAACGAGCGGATGAAAACTCATGGAAGGCCCTGCAGTTATTTTTGCAGGATGTAATGGCGAATTAATTCAGGAATGTCGCGTTCTATGACGGGTTCAAATCAGGCCTTTTGGCAGCAAAAGTCGCTGGCTGACATGGATGAGCTGGAATGGGAGTCGTTATGTGATGGATGTGGTCGATGTTGTCTGGTTAAGCTGGAGAATGAGGATAGCGGAGAAATCTATTTCACCAACATTGCCTGTCGACTCTTTGATGACCAGACTTGTCGTTGTAAAAACTATAGCCAGCGTCATCAGGAGGTAACAGATTGCCTGAGTATCAGGCCGATGCAAGGCCTGCTGCAGGGGGCCTTGCCTACTAGCTGTGCCTATCGGCGTCTGGCTGAAGGACGTGAACTCGCAGACTGGCATCCACTGGTGTCAGGTGAGCCTGACTCAGTCCATGCGTCAGGTATATCGATGCGCGGTTGGGTCATACCCGAGGCGGCTGTCGCTAGTGACGAACTGGAAGACTATATAATTCAATTTGATTCTGACTGATCAATCAGGGTCACAGAGGCATTATTCTTTATGGTCAAGATGATGTCATATATCACGTTGAGTGTCCTATTGTTTGGTGCGACTATTGTGGTCTGGGCAGCAGATCCAGTCACTGTAACTGGTAGAGACTGCCCAGCTAACAACAGCATCTGTAAAGATGCGTCTACTGATATTGTTACTTTGCCTGGTATTACCGTGGAGCAAGAATCCCCCAGTTTTATCGATTATGACGGGATTGTCGACTGGCTAGATTCTCCGTCGGCAATGATCAGCTCCGGTCTGTCAATCTTTGCTCGTAATGTGGATGAGTTCTTTGCTGATGAAAAGCTCGACTATCAGACCAGTGGTAGTTATATCCGATTAACTACAGATATGGCCTGGTATCAACGCGAGCCTTCTGGTTTTCTGGCGAATGTCAGGCTGCGTCTGCGACTACCACGATCCAGTGAGAAATATAGGTTTACCCTTGAATCCTCGCCTGATCGAAGTAAGGATGACCTGGATAATAATGTTGAGAATGACCTCGTCAATGCCGCAGATAACCAGGACTATTTTGCCGGAATACAGGCTGATTTTGGTGGCCAATATCGCTGGCGTTACCGTTCCGGTATTGGCGTAAAGTTGCGTGCCCCCCCGGACAGTTTCGTCCGACTGGATAGTTGGCGAGATTTTGTCCTCAATCAATGGGGGTTGCATATCCAGGGCTCAGGTTTCTGGTTCAGACATGCCGGTCGAGTCCTGAATAGTACAGTGGAACTCAGCCGCTCCTTGAGTGATGTATTACTGTTCCGCTCCACTTCGCATACCCACTGGAGTGAAATAAATCGCTATATTGAGACCAGTCAGATATTCACACTTTATAAGGCCATTAATAAGGATCGTCAGTTATCACTACAGACTGGTGTCTATGGTAATACCGAGCCAGTGCACCATGCGACAGATTACCGTATCGCCATGGGAATGCGTAAATATTTGCGAAAACGCTATCTTTATGTTGAATTCATCCCTCAGCTACGGTACCAGAAGATCCACCATTTTATGGTCGAACGGGGATTTATTGTCCGACTGGAATGGGTGTTTCAGGGCTAGTCCCAGAGTTTAACATTAGGGTCTAGCATTGGCGCCAGTCTAGGCCAGATATTATCCAGCAGGCGGTGTTGAGCCTGTGTCCGTGGGTGTATGCCATCAGGCTGCATGAGTTCAGGGTGTTCAGCAATATTGGCCAGTATCTGTCCTACTAGCGGTATATGGTATTGTTGGGCCAGCTGTTGATAAATGGCGGCAAAACGCTGCAGATAGTCGTGACCATAATTAGGGGGCATGCGGATACCGAGCAGCAATACCTGACTGCCTGACTCAAGACATAGTTCGATAATATGTCCCAGGTTGTTCTTCATTTCAGCCAGTGGCAGGCCCCGCAGGCCGTCATTACCACCCAGCTCAATGATGATAATGGCGGGGTTATACTGCTGGAGTTGTGATCTAATCCCGTGTAATCCATTTGCAGTAGTATCAACGCTGACACTGGCATTAATGACCCGGTAGCTATCAGGCTGAAGTCGGGCCTGTAACAGATTGGCCCAACCCTGTTGTCTATTGATACCATAGGCGGCACTGATGCTATCGCCCACAATCAGGATATTTGATGGTCTGGCTGCCAGGGTGTTGACGAACAGGCTTAATATCAGGGTCAGGCTTAACAGGAGCGGTATTTTCATGAGTAATTCGGTAGTGGTTTCAGTTGAACAGTTGTCAAAACAGGTTGAGATCACCAATGGCCAGTTAACAATCCTCAATGATATCAATTTTAGTATAGAGGCAGGTAGTTCAGTGGCCATCCTCGGGACTTCAGGTTCAGGTAAGACGACACTGTTGGGATTACTGGCTGGGCTCGATACACCGACATCCGGACAGATTAATATTGCCGGGATTACCATTAACTCTCTGGATGAAGACGGGCGGGCACTCATACGATCACGGATGATTGGCTTCGTTTTTCAAAATTTTCAGCTGTTACAGGGCCTGACCGCACTGGAGAACGTAATGTTGCCGCTTGAGCTGGCTGGTGACAAGGCAGCGGCTGACAAGGCGGCCACCTGGTTACAGCGAGTAGGTCTGGTTGATCGCGATCATCATTATCCCCAGCAATTATCCGGTGGTGAACAACAACGTTGTTCAATCGCCCGGGCCTTTGCCCTCCAGCCGCAGATATTAATCGCTGATGAACCTACTGGCAGTCTGGATCAGAAGACAGGTAGACGAATTATTGACCTGATGTTCGGTCTGAACAGAGAGCAGGGCACGACGTTAATACTGGCTACGCATGAGCCCATGCTGGCGGCGAGTTGTAAACAGCATCTGCACCTAGAGGCTGGCTGCCTGATCGATGGGGATGCTAAATAAAGTGCTGTTAGCTGATATGAAAATCGCCTGGCGGATGTTAGGGCGTGACTGGCGCAGTGGTGAGGTACGCATCCTGATGCTGGCACTCATTATTGCTACGGCCAGTGTATCTTCAGTCGGTTTTTTTGTCGATCGTGTCGAGTCCGCGCTTCAGCAACAGGCTGCAGAGTTGCTCGCCGCCGATATGATAGTTGATGCCTCAACACCTATGCCTGATGCTGTTTCAGCGGCGGCCTCCCGGCTAGATCTAGAGCTGGCTCAGGTGACAAGTTTTCGGAGTGTCGTCCTAGCTAATAATGCAACCCAGCTGGTCGAGGTTAAATCAGTGAGTCGTGACTATCCCTTGCGGGGCGAAGTAAAGGTATCACCATCACCCTATGCGGCCAGTGTCAGTGTTAAGCAGGGTCCTGTTGCCGGAGAGGTCTGGGTTGATCCCCAGTTACTGCAACGTCTGTCGCTGACCGTAGATGCAGACCTGTCGTTGGGAGGGAAGGCCTTTCGTGTTAGTCGAGTATTAATCTATGAGCCTGATCGTGGTGGCGATATGTTCAGTATTGCTCCCAGGGTCATGATGTCTGCTAGAGACCTGGATGCCACCGGGTTAATTGGCCCTGGTTCCCTAGTCAGATTTCGTCTGTTGTTGGCTGGCTCCACTGCTTCATTGGCTAAATTCAGACATTGGTTAGGCCAGCAATCTTCCTGGACCGACGATTTTCGCGTAATAACTGTTAAGGATGGGAGACCAGAAATTCGCACAGCATTGGAGCGTGCTCAACGGTTTCTTGGACTGGCGGCCTTATTAAGTGTCTTTCTGGCGGGCGTTGCTATTGCAACTGCAACGCGACGCTTTATTCAGCGTCACCTGGATACCAGTGCGATCTTGCGGTGCTTTGGTGCCACCCAGTCCAGGGTCATGATGCTCTTCATAACAGAGATTATCATCATTACCACGCTGGCAATAATCATCGGTTGCGTGTTGGGGTACAGTGCCCAATTTGTAATTAGTCAGATACTGGCTCGTTTACTGTTAATCCAGCTACCTGCTGCCAGTCTGCAACCGATAGTCACGGCCTATGTCACTGGTACCGTATTAATGCTCGGGTTTGCGATACCACCGTTATTGGCCCTGAAACGGGTCTCACCATTAAGGGTATTGCGACGTGATCTGGGCGCACAACCGGTGCAGACATGGATTGTATATGGTGCGGTTGTGTTGAGTATGGCGGTATTACTATTAATTCAGACGGGTGAGTTTGTCCTGGTTGCCAGAATGATGATAGGGCTACTGCTATCTCTTATGCTGTTAACTGCAGCCGCATTTGGACTGGTGAGTGTGCTCAAGCGGATGCGTTCCAATTTAACGTCGGGCTGGCGCCTGGGGCTTGCCAATATTACTCGGCACCCCATCGGGAGTGTGGTTCAGATTGTTGCCCTGGGGATTGGGCTGATGGTGATATTGCTATTGTCCATAGTCAGAATGGATCTGCTGACGGGTTGGGAGAACAGTCTACCTGAACAGTCACCTAATCACTTTTTGATTAACATCCAGCCTGACCAGGTTGAGGGCCTGACTGAATATCTGTCCCGCCGAGCTATTACTAAAGTTAATCTCTATCCAATGGTGCGATCACGCCTGTTGCGCATCAATAACCGGGATGTTATTCCTGAAGATTTTGATAATGAACGGGCACGACGCCTGGCTACGCGCGATTTCAATCTGTCCTGGGCTGGTAATATGCAGGTTGATAATAAGTTGGTAAGCGGGTCCTGGTGGACGCCAGTTGACGCAGGGAAAGCGTTAATTTCACTGGAAGAGGGTATAGCCGAGACACTGGGTATCGGACTTGCCGATGAGCTAACATTTACTATCAATGGCGCAGCACGGGTCTTTAAAGTTGTATCGCTGCGTTCAGTTGAATGGGATAGTTTTAATGTGAATTTTTTCACTGTTGTGGCACCCGGGGTGCTGGACCCAAAACAGGCAACCTGGGTGACCAGTATCTATCTTGCGCCGCAGGACAAGCATGAATTAGCCCAGTTGGTCCGATTTTTCCCCAATGTTACCGTGTTAGATATTGATGCCATAATGTCACGGGTTAGGGCTGTGATTGATCGCGTTTCGATGGCTGTTGAGTTTATCTTTTTCTTCACGGTGCTAGCCGGGCTGGTTGTCCTGTTTGCTGCAATACAGACCAGTCAAGATCAACGTCGATATGAATGTGCAATTTTAAAGACCCTCGGGGCACGTTCCCATATCCTGTTTATGGGCCTGTTGGCTGAGTTCTCACTGCTGGGTGCAGTTGCTGGACTGATAGCCGGGGTTGCGGCTATGGCTATTGCATGGGCCTTGGCCGAGACTGTCTTTCATTTTCCCTATCACTTTGATGCATCTGTGATTATCTATGGGGTGTTATCAGGTAGTGTCATTGTCGCTGTGGCAGGTGTGCTGGGGACGAGAAGCTTGCTGAAGCAGACACCACTGAAGACCCTGAGGTCTATCTGAACGAACGGTTAATTCAGGACTAAGGGCTTAGGGCTTAGGACTTAGGACTCAGGAGTGAGAGGGGCTAATGCCTTGGTTCGCCTAGACATATTGCCCAGCAACCCAGCCTGATGACCAGGCCCATTGAAAGTTATAGCCCCCGAGCCAACCGCTGACATCAACGACCTCACCAATAAAATACAGGCTTGCTACCTGTCTACTTTCCATGGTCTTGGATGATAACTCATTGCAATCTATACCACCGATAGTCACCTCGGCAGTGCGATAGCCCTCGGTACCATTGGGTCGAATACGCCAGTGATGCAGACGTTGTTCGATAGTGCTCAACAGTTGCTGGCTCAGCTGCTGGATTGGGGTATCTGACAGGGTATGCTCAACCAGAGTAGTGACCAGGCGCCTGGGCAGGTAATAGGATAATACTGTCTTTAATAATTTATGTTTAAATTCAGGTTGCTGCAGTAATTTAATAATTGAACGATCAGGTAGCAGGTCAATGGAGATAAATTCTCCCGGCTGCCAGTAGGATGATATCTGTAATATCACCGGACCACTTAGACCGCGGTGGGTAAATAACAGGTTCTCATGAAACTGTTGACGTTCATTGGATACTATACTGTCGACGGCGATCCCTGATAAGGGAGCAAGACGCTCTTTGTCCGGCGGCTGCAGGGTAAACGGGGCCAGGCCAGCGTGGGTTGGAATAATATTGTGACCGAATTGCTCAGCTAATTGATAGCCCAGTGGGCTGGCACACATGCGCGGGATAGACAGACCCCCTGTGGCTATTACCAGGGACGCGGCGCTGAAGGATCCAGTTGTCGTTTTAAGCTTGAAAGATTCATCCCTGGTGACAGATGATATTGTCGTATTGAGTCGTATTTCTACTCGGTAGTGACGACACTCCTCCAGTAACATATTGAGTATGTTTGTGGCGCTTTCGTTACAGAATAACTGGCCATGATCACGTTCGTGGTAGGGGATGCGATTGCGTTGGACCCAGTCGATAAAATCCCACTGGGTAAAACGACTCAGGGCCGATTTACAGAAATGCGGATTAGATGAAATATAGTGATTGGCGTTTACGTCGAGGTTGGTGAAATTACAGCGTCCGCCACCTGACATCAGGATCTTTTTCCCCGCCTTGTTGGCATGGTCAAGTACGAGGACTCGTCGGCCCCGTTTGGCTGCCTCTATAGCGCACATCAGGCCAGCAGCACCGGCGCCAATAATAATGACGTCAGGGCTTTTCATAGTTGATAGCAGTGATCGTTAATAGCTTGAAGTGATTCGGTATATTGATCCTGACTTCATCATCAATCGTTTTACTCATCAGTGCCCTGGCGACTGGTGAGTCCATGCTGATATAGTTCTGGTGACTGTCGAACTCATCGACACCAACAATACGATAGTGAAATTCATTGGCATCCTGATCGATAACGGCTACCCAGGCGCCGAAATAGACTCGATCGAGACGGTCCGGTAACCGGTCAACAATTTTAAGTTCTTCTAAACGTTTTTGCAGATAGCGTAAGCGTCGATCAATCTCGCGTAACTGTTTTTTACGGTAGACGTATTCGGCATTTTCCGAGCGATCGCCCTCAGCCGCAGCAGCAGTGACGGCCAGCGTTACTTCACGACGTTTTTCCCACAGGGCCTTATTTTCCTGTGTCAGTGCCTCAAACCCGGAGGCAGTAATGTAATTTGAACCACGTTGCTGTGGCGGGCGCCAGCGACTCATTTATGTAAATCCATAGATTTTATATTTATCAGGTTAATTGAATGCGCAATTTAAAAACGGTACGGGTGGCGATGGCCAGACATAGCTCTTTGTCACGTGTGAGTTTAACATGACAGCCTATGTAGCAAGTCTACTTCTTGCTGACACACTTGTAATAAGTCGTTGAATGGAGGGAATGAAGATGTATCGATTACTATTGGCGGTTGCCATGTTATCTGTCGTTAGTGCCTGTGGGCAGAGTTCGGCGTCTATTACCAATGCTGAACTGTCAAAACGTATTCAGGCCGGTGATGATATGCTGGTGGTGCTCGATGTCCGTACGTCAAAGGAATATGGTTCCGGTCATGTGCCTGGTGCGATAAATATACCGGTAGATCAACTGGGCGACAGGCTTAATGAACTATGGGTGCATGATAATGCCGAAACAGTGGTCTATTGTGAATCAGGACGCCGGGCTGGTCGAGCTGAATCAATGTTGAAAAGTGCCGGGTTTTTACAGGTAACGCATCTACAGGGTGATATGGCTCAGTGGCGCAAGGATGGGCTGCCTACCGAGCGCTAACTCGCAGACTAATTCAGTAAGTAAAGGTTATTATAAAAAACCCCGCACATAGCGGGGTTTAAAAGGCGTCTAAATTTAGAGGCAGATTAAGCTGCTGTCACTTTAGTGGCCTGTGGTCCCTTGGGTCCGCTCTCTGTCTCAAAGCTAACCTGCTGACCTTCAGCAAGTGTCTTGAAGCCAGAACCTTCGATTGCAGAGAAATGAACGAAGACGTCTGCGCCACCATCAGTAGGGGCGATAAAACCAAAACCCTTCGATTCGTTGAACCACTTTACAGTACCTGTTGCCATGAAAAAATCCTCAAAAATAAAAAAATGATCTTGCCGTTCGATTAAATTATGCAGGAGAAACCAGGTGGGAAACTCTAGAGCAAAGCCAAAGAACGTACAATTAGAAACATTGTATACGATAAATCAACAAAAAAGCATATATTTTTTCAAATTATTCTAATTATCCTTTTATGCCTAAAATTAGGCTATCCATGGCAGTATATTATTTACCCCGTCCATTCTCGCATTACGCTTGTATAGTAGAGTATTTATACCGTAATAATGAGCCTGGCGGCATCCAGGCGCGGTTGCGTGTGTGCCAGTGCCTCTTGCAAAAAATGCTGTTGACGTTCAAAAAAATCAATTTCTTCAGCACGAATATTCGGATTTACCCGCTGTAGGGCCTTCAGGCGATTGGCCTCCGACAATAATCGCTCGCCAAGCTGGTGCTGAATCTCGTCCAGTTTGGCAATGGCATCAATCCCGGCCTGGTGATCACTCTGGTCAAACATCGTGCGTATCATATCTGTTCGAGCCCGAATGACCTTTTGTCGGGTGTCGGCATTTAGGGGCTGACCTATGGATTGAATGGCATCATGTTCCAGAATTGAGTCATGCCGCTGTCCATGTTGATCTATAACAATGCGCGATAGATTGGACGGTAGGTGTCGGAACAACAGGTTTTGCTGTTGACCTACCGGCTCCAGGACATAGAGGCACTCAAGTAACAGGGTGCCAGCCTTGGTATGGGGATATTTACAGGTAGTCATTGCCGTATTACCCAACTCGTTACTCAGCACGGCATCCATTATGGCCTGAGTCAGTGGGTGTTCCCAGGTAATGAACTGGATATCTTCCTTTGACAGGGCGATATTTCTGTCATAGCTAATGACCATGCCATCAGCCGTTAGTCCCGGTAGACTGCTAATCTGCATATGGTCACCGGCTCGGATGATTTGAGAGGACTGACTATGGTCTTCAGTGATGACACCGAAATTGTCAAACATCCGCCCCAGGTAGTCTGCCAATTGCTGGTGTTCGTTGTCATCATAATGCCTGGCATCGAGCCAGAGCTCATTGGCAACACCGGGGCGACAGGAATTGTATTCTAATAACCGATCTCGACCCTTTTGCAGGGCCAGATTGGCTGCCTCGTTTAATATCCGGGTCTGGTCAAGCAGGGCCGCCAGGGCTTCAGTATCAGCATTTGCCCCGGTCAGAATATCGACCAATGACGACCGGACCTGGATAAATACCGAGTGACCAGCAGGGCACGTATTGGAGAAGGCGGAGAGGCCGGTGTTATACCATTCAAATAATCTTTCCTGAGCCGTGTTAATCAGGTACGGGACGTGGATCTTGATAGTCTCAGTCTGGCCTATGCGATCTAGGCGGCCTATACGTTGCTCCAGCAGGTCGGGGTTAAGCGGGAGATCAAATAGTACCAGATGATGGGCGAACTGGAAGTTGCGGCCCTCACTACCGATCTCAGAGCAAACCAGTATCTGGGAACCAAATTCTTCATCAGCAAAAAAAGCCGCGGCGCGATCCCGTTCTATAATGCTCATGCCCTCATGGAAGACGGCGGCATGAATACCGGCCTGGGTGCGTAAGGCGGTTGTAATATCAAGGGCGGATTCAGCCTGGGAACAGATGATCAGGATCTTCTGCTGGCGGAACTGTATTAACAGATCCAGTAACCAGCCGATGCGAGGGTCAATCTGGGGCCAATTCATACTGGCATTGAGGTGACTATTACACAGCTCTGGTGACAGGTAATGCTGTATAGGCTGGTTACTAGAGTTCTGGTTGAGGTATTCAGCAGGGGCTTGAAGCGGGTAGCTGTGGAGTTCCCGGGCAGGGAAGCCCTTTATGGCGCTCCGTGTGTTTCGAAATAATACTCGTCCGGTCCCATGGCGATCTAACAGGTGATTGACCAGCTGGTCGCGGGCCTGAAGGTACTGACTATCGCTTGTAGCAGTCTCGACCAGCTGAATGCAGGCAAGCAGGTCCTGATTATCACCTTCGGCAAAGGTCGATTCGAGCACAGCCAGGCTGGCCTGACTGAGGTTTTTTCCGTTGTCGAGACCTAGCAGTTCCTCAATGGTAGCGGCGATAGGGGGAAAGCGGG
>CAZYTT010000069.1:0-8157 GCA_964650235.1 uncultured Gammaproteobacteria bacterium
TTAGCAAGAGCAGGCTGTGCAGACTGAACATATAGCCAGTGTAATAAATCACTAGTATCGGCCAGATAGACTGCAGTGGTGATGCGTACTTCAATCTCTGCTGCCAGCACCTTTCCTTGGTCAGCTGTCATCTTCTCAGCAGGCGTTTGGTAATATTCATTTAATAACCGGTTAAAATTGCTATCTGATGTTAATGCAGCGGGGGCCTCAATCTGATATCGAGATACCAGGTACAGGGTCTGCCCGATTTTCCGGCTGGCAACACGAAATCCCTGCAGATGATATTCGTGCATTTTAGACGGGTTCACAGGATCACTAATATCGATAAACTGAATCACTGTTCCACTCAACTGCTGAGGTAGCAATTCAGCAGCCACTCGCCGCTGTACCTGGCCATAGCCAATCAGGATCGCAACATGATCGGCTTCATCGATATAAAGCTCATCGGCATTAAAATCTGGCTGATGTAACACCGACAATAATTGCATCTGTTGCGGCGGGAATGCCTGCACTATACTCAATTGGCCATGCCCCAGAGTATAGATCAGCCCCTGACTGTCTATCTTGACGATATCCCCTTCATCGACACCCGGCTCCTGAGTATTTGTTTGACTCATGCTATTAGGGCTACTCGTAACAGAGACCGCTGTATCAAGCACACCTGCACCACTCTCGGCCCGCACCATATCAATCATGGGGTAAACCATGAGTGGTTGATCAAGGTAACGCTTGGTCAGAGATCGAGCGATATAGTCCCGGTAATCAACGCAACTGGCAGGCTTTTCAAGTTCTAAGGCGCTGACGGGTACCAGGTCAGATGATGGCCCATTCGAACCCTGATTAAGACAAGCTGTCAGGCTCGCCCCGAGTAAAATTAACGAAAGAAATCGTATGTATTTCATCATAAGACCAACCTCAAGACATACAGGCTTATACCCTGCATCGCACCTTTAGCAGTATTCTACCACTCTTGTCCTGCACCCAATATGCAGGAATATTTAATTACTAATTGACTTATATTTTAGGGCCTTATCATTAACTCTTCAGGTTTTTTATTGGCTGGAGAAATGCGCTCATAACGTTTTCGTAACTGTAACAAATGACTGGCAATAAGCACGGCCTCAGCCCTGGGCATCTGCTTAAACACTGGCATTGCCCGGTCACCCCTGACTGTTGTAGTAATGTACTCTACAATACCGTCCCGGCCGCGGAAGGTGAGGATATTTGCTGGTGTCTGATCAGCCAGTCTTCCGGTGCCATCATCGCCGTGGCAACTGCTACAATGATGGTTGAACAGCTGTTTCCCCGTCTTTAATTCCGGGTGATTGTGGTCATCAACAGAACGACTACAGCCTGTGAATATAATCAGGCATAGTATCAAAGCCCCAGTTACCCAGTAACTGCATGTATTCACCTGATGACTCCTATCATGATAACGCCCCGCCCTAAGCCTGAGAAGCATCGGATTCTACAGCCGCCTCTTTATCAACCTGATCTTGAGGAATCAGGCTGATAACCCGCCAGTCGGCCCCTGGTTCAAAGTCATCACTGTCAGTAAATACTACCAAGCGAGTCTTGTCATCAAATGCAAACAATGGAATCAGCCGATTATCATAGTAGGTATTATAGGCAGAATAATCATAATTCTCAGATAGATTAGTGCAACGAATCTCGGCCCCCTGTTCAATCATTGTAGCCAATACTCCATCAGTTACATCCTTGCCAAATAAAAGTGAGCCTGTTACCTCACCGGTAATCGATAACTTATCAGAGACATCTTTTTCTTCATCAACCTGTATCCTTGACACCTTATTACCACCAAACTCAGTACGGTAGCGTTGACAGGCCAGGACATTAAGGGCTGGCCGGTTGGACATAGCCAACAAATAGCCAATACCAACAAGATCAAGATGACGATCGGCATGCTCAGAAACAATATTGCCAAAAAACGTATCAATTCCCTCCATACGCGCCTTCGAGATTTCAGTCCAGTTAGTATCTGCCAGGACGACCCTGAAATCATATTTAATCAGCTCATGAGCTATAGAGCGAGCTACTGCATGAGCCCCAACAATCAGGACACCCCGCGGTTCTGGTTCTGCCAAATCAAGAGCTGTGGCTAGCGGTCGGGCTGTCAGGCTCTGCAAGACTACCGTAACAATAATGACAAGGAAGGTCAGTGGAATCAAGAGATGGGCCTCAGCTTCACCCACCTCGTCAAGACGCATAGCAAAAAGTGCGGATACTGCGGCAGCTACAATACCCCGAGGTGCTATCCAGCTCAGCAGGAGCTGTTCCTTCAGGCTTAAACCAGCGCCTATACTGGAGGCCATCACCGACAGGGGACGGGCCACAAACAAAATAACTAAAACAATACCGACAGCACCCCAGCCAATAGTGGCAAAATCAGCAAAATCCAGTCGTGCTGCCAATACAATAAACAATACCGAGATCAGCAGGACACTCAGACTCTCCTTGAAATCTAGAATCCCTTCAATCGGCATATTTTTCAGATTAGCCAGGATCATACCCATCAGCGTGACTGCCAGGAGGCCCGATTCATGGGCAATATAATTAGCGATGGTATAGACCGTAAGCACAAACGCCAGTGCCGCAACATCATGAAGATATTCAGGCATTAGATGGCGTCGTAAAATGACGGCCAGAATAACGGCACCGACCCCTCCTACGACAATACCGGATATTACCATAGCACCAAATGTGAACAGTGGATTGCTTTGTAGACCGGAAACAATATAGTTAAAGACTAGCACAGCCAACAGTGCGCCCAAGGGGTCTATCAATATACCTTCCCATCGCAAAATATTAGCTAACCTGGCATTAGGTCGCACTGTGCGTAATAACGGGACGATAACTGTAGGGCCTGTAACAACGACCAAGGCACCAAATAAATATGACAGGGCCCACGTAAACCCCAAAAAATAGTGCGTACTAATCGCTATGGCAACCCAGGTAATACCAGCCCCAATGGTAACAAGGTTCCATACTACCCGACCAACACTTTTCACCTCATACAAGCGCAGCGTTAATCCTCCTTCAAACAGAATAATTGCAACACTCAGTGAAACTATAGGGAATAGAATGTCACCGAAGATAAGGTCCGGGTCAAGAATGCCTGTTGTCGGACCAAGGACTATTCCGGCAAGCAGAAGAAAAAGTATCGAGGGTAATTTTAACCACCACGCCAACCATTGGGACAAAATTCCAATCAGACATATCATCGCCAACATCAGCATTGTAAACTCAATCAAAACAGGCCTCCCCAACAAGGAAGTGTTTTTCCTTAATCTGAATTTTACCGGTTATTTTAGGCCAATTGCGTAGCATTCATTTCACCAGGCTATAGGTAGTTGCCATGGTGTATTGTTGACCAGGAGCCAGAGTGACAGTGTCATTGGCTGCATTAGCCGTTTCAACACAAACCATATACCTGTATCCATCACTGCCCATATCGCCCATTTTAGTTGCCACTGCCTCACCTGGATTCCAGACCACAGTTGATCGACTACCCTGTCTCTGCACAAGAATTCGACGACTGCCATCATCTATGACAACATCGCCCAAGGTATCCAGATAAATCCGGTCTACTTCACCGTCAATACATATTGCTCCTGACTGATACTTTTCATTGAAATAATCCGTCTTGTCCAGATAGGTCTTTCCCTCCAGACCTAACACTTTGACCCGGGCAATATCTTCAACGCGAAAATAAGTATGTAGGGCCTGACTTATTTCAACCTCAACGTCAGCATGATTGACTGTTATTAAGGTTAAACCAAGACTATTACTTAACGTCACCTCCAAGTATAGCGTAGCTGGTGTCGGCCACATCATGTGTAGTGACTCAGTCAACCCGCATGTATCCAGTCGCAACCTGACCTGGATCACACCTGAGTCAGCGACCTCTACCGCGGTAACATCCCATAGACAGTTACGCGCAAAACCATGTGCGGGAAAATCCGTGCTGCTCTTATGAACGCCGAACCAGGGCCAGCAGACAGGAATACCTCCCCGGATTGATTTTCCGGGAGTAGATACCGCATCTTTAGAAACAAAGATAACCTCTGTCGAACCTGATGGTTCCCAGCTCAATAACTGAGCACCCTGCAGGCTCAGTATTGCACTGGCAAACTGATTTTTGATATGAAGCACGGGGATACCCATACCCTCTGTCTCAAAATAGACGGACTGCTCCCCCTGGTTGACAGCAAAGCTCTGGTTTAACAAGTCGATTTGATTCACCGATTTTAACTCCTTAATTTATAGCACTCTAATCAAGAGACAAAATATAAGAAACCAATGTCTCGACATCACTATCTGACACGCGCGGTGAATAGGGTGGCATACTTATTCCTCCGGTAACATCTGTCCAGTTACCAGCACCGCCCTTTTTAACCTTGGCAATTAAACGTTGTTTTGAGTCTTTTTGATCACGGTATCGATGCGCAACATCCTGCCAGGCAGGGCCAACCAGTTTGACATCAATCTTATGGCAGGCGAAGCAGCCACTCTTGCTGGCTAGTTTCAACACAGAATTGCTAGCAGCAGACTCTGATGAGATTTTTACAGCAAGTGCTTTAGACGAATCAATTGATGTGCTCATATTCTCAACGGCCTTATCAGGCGCATGATTTTCCAGGCGATTGTTATTGGCCTCATTTGAGCTTATTGAATCAGTACTGGTTGAAACAGTCTCATTAACACCAGATGTTGTGGACTGCTCACCATTATTAGTATCACAGCCGATTAATAGCAGAAAAACAAGACATAAAAAAACCCATTGAATCTTCATTATAAATTCCTCCACGAAAAACCATAACCTGATCAACATCTAACAGGACGGCTTATTAGGACACAAAATAATTATCCCATTGTTTATCCAGCAACATAATTGCGTCTGCCAATGGCATTGCCCTCAATAAATTATCTTTTTCAACAACAAGTCCTGTATTTATCAAATTGTCCAGTACATCGTCGATCTCGAAATCAATTTTACAATCCCATTCATCAGCAAACCAGGTCTCGATTTTATTATCAAGCGCCGATTGACTAACAGGATGATCATTGGCCAGCAGGAAATAATAGACCAGCAAGGCCTCTTTGCATACTTCCTCTACCGCTTCATCAACTAGACGATAAAATGCACCGGCATTATTATCGAGGTTTTTAAAATATAGATTCTGAGTTAGCACGTGCATGAAACTGAGCTTCCGATTTTTAATGCGACGGAACTGGCGCCAGAGATACCCACCTAACGTGCCAAAGCCAGCCAGCAAAGCCAGGAACGTCGCCTTACTTAACTCAACTAAATGTTGGTGCAACCCCATCCAGTAACCAATCATCGAGCCTAACAAAATCAATGTTGCTATTCCTTGGTAGAAAAGACTATGCCACCGCATAAAACAGCGGGCATACCAATTAATAACTTATCAACAGATCGCATACAAATCTCTGTATTTAGAAAAAACATTTCCATATCTGCCTTGGGTACATTCTGAAAGAACTTTTATACTGATGCACCAGATCGGCATAATGAGGGAGTTCTATCCGTCGGGATATAATCGTCATTAAACCGGATTTAAATAAGAACTCGATCATAATTGGTAAACGTAATTGTTTTTTTCTCAAACCAAACTATGAACGAATAGTTTCATTGCGACTGGATTATCCCCCGACTAAATAACAATAACTCAGAAAAACATCCGGGTTAAAACGCAGCTTGATAGGAAACAGTGATGACTGATCAAAGGCCTCCATTAGGCTATCCTTCGATACTCTTTCATAATTAGCCTTATCAAGCACCTCAGCAAGCAATGTCATAAATTCATTAACGTTTTATGTATCTCCCAGGGCACGTAAATCCGTATCAGGATCTATAGTGATATAACAATCCTTCAGGGCCTCAAAATATGAATGGAATTCAAAATAAAAATACTTGTCAGCCTCTCATACATCTTCAACAGCTGTTCTTCCTGTTGATTTAAACGTCCATCCCTTAAACACATCGTCAGGATGTCACGTTTTCTATAAGGGATAAAGCGTAACTTTCTATGCTTCATGACTGATTATATTACTCTGGGTTAATTGCATCATGGGTCAATACTTTAACTTCTCTGACCGCAACGGTATACATTGCCAGGTCGGGTTCAGGGTGACCTTCTATCTCATCCAGCATCTCCAGGCAATGATCAATACGACTCTGTTGTCTGGCCTGCCACTGATCTAGTATGTTGTCTGGTGTCATTATTGAATCGATGCTACCAATAACCTGTCTGGCAATATCTGTAGTCACCGTCTGTAATTCATCCAGCAGACCTAAACGTGCCTTGCGTTGCCAAAGATCATCACGCGGGAGATCATGAATTCTGGTGCGTAGCCAGAACAATCTTAATCGTTCTTCTATCTCAAAAAAGATGGCGGCAGCATTCATTAAATCAAGGTTAGTGCTTTGAGTTAACGCTAGAATATCCAGACCAGCATACATTGCATCCAGAAGTACTATATGCTGAGCCAGACCAGCAGGGACGCCTGCATCCACGTAGACCTGACAGCGAACATCTACACTCTCACGTCCCATGGCAAGCAGCATCTGTGGCAGATCATTTTGTAACTGATCAAGTACCAACTGATATTCTTCAATTATGATTGCGATATCAATTGGCTGTGGCTTATGCCGCAACAACCATACCGTAGCGCGATCAAGCAGGCGGCGCACTTCACAGAGCATCTCTATCTGTACAGCCGCGGTGCAAATAATATCTAATGACTCGATGGACTGCCACAAGGTATGAACATTATATATTTCACGAGCAGCAGTATAACAACGCGCAATATCAACGACTGAAGCACCTGTCAGGTCTTCGAGTCGCATGACAAAGGTACCGCCCATACGATTGACCAGACTGTTGGTAATTTGTGTGGAAATAATTTCACGTCGTAAAGGATGGTGTTGCATTACATAAACAAAACGTTTCTGTATGTGCTCGGGGAAATAGGTGATCAGCTCAGCTGCCAGATAGGGATCTTCACTGATATCCGATGCATGCAGAGCCCGGTAGAGTTCTATTTTGCTATAGGAGAAAAAGATGGCAATTTCTGGTCTTGTAAGCCCTACCTTGTGTTTCTGACGCTCAACCAGTTCATCATCATTAGGTAAAAATTCGAGCCGTCGTTTGAGCTGACCCTTTTTCTCCAGTGACCGAATGAACCGGGCATGATCTGCGAGCATCACAGTTGATTGCGCAGCGGCAATACTAATCGCCTGCGTCTGTTGATAACTATGTCTTAATACCAGACTGGCAACGGCATCAGTCATAGTAACTAACAGTTCATCCCTTTGTTTCAGAGTCATATCGCCATTTGCTACAACCTGACCAAGGAGGATCTTGATATTAACCTCTAAATCAGAACAATCCACGCCGCCAGAATTATCAATAAAATCTGTATTGATGGCCCCACCGCCCTGTGCATATTCAACCCGCCCCAGTTGAGTAAAGCCCAGATTTCCCCCCTCACCTACAACCCGGCAACGTAACTCGGCACCATTAACGCGTACCGCATCATTTGTACGATCGCCAACATCGGCATGAGTTTCATTGGTTGCCTTTACATAGGTTCCAATGGCCCCGTTCCAGAGCAGGTCAACAGGTGCCCTGAGAATTGCCTGAATCAGTTCATTAGGCGTCAAACGTTGAGCTACTACTCCCAGGGTCAAACGGGCCTGTTCAGATAATTCTATACTCTTTGCGCTACGTTGATAGACACCACCACCTGCAGATATAAGCTGAGTTGAATAGTCACCCCAGCTTGACTTCGGTAATTTGAACAGGCGAGCACGCTCCTGAAAGCTGACTTCAGGATCGGGTGTCGGATCAATGAAGATTTGTCCATGATTAAAAGCAGCAACTAATTTAATACAGGGAGAAAGCAACATACCATTACCGAATACATCACCGGACATACTCCCTATTCCTGCCACAGTAAATAGATCGGTCTGGGCATTCATACCCAATTCATGGAAATGACGTTTCACTGCCTCCCAGGCCCCTCGCGCCGTAATACCCATCTTCTTATGGTCGTAACCACTGGAGCCACCCGAGGCAAAGGCATCATCAAGCCAGAAATTACGTGCCTGGG
>CAZYTT010000069.1:8257-10915 GCA_964650235.1 uncultured Gammaproteobacteria bacterium
GCCCCAACAGGAACTATAACCGTATTCTTGACCATCTGGGCCTTCATCAGCCCCAGCACCTCAGTACGAAAGTCCTCGCGACGATCAGACCACCGAATTCCGCCCCTTGCCACTGAACCACCTCGAAGGTGAACACCCTCGACCCGGGGTGAATAGACAAAGATCTCAAATGCCGGCAGTGGTAAAGGCAAGGATGGTAACCTGGCAGGGTCCAGCTTCATGCTAAAAAAAGGTTTTGTTAAGCCTTGTTCATTACGTTGATAATAATTCGTACGTAATATTGCCTGAATGAGATGTAAAAATTGGCGCAGTATACGATCACAATCCAGACTGGATACCTGATCAATTGCAGTAAGGATGGAGCTGACAAGTTGCTCTTCCTCTACACCGCGATTACCCTGATAGACAGGGTCAAACCGACATTCATATAATGACACCAGCTGCTGAGCCAGCTGCGGATAAGAGACCAGGGTATCTTCCATATAGCCCTGACTTAACGGTAGTCGAGTCTGAACCAGATACTTTGCCATCGCCCTTAATACAGTAATTTGAAATTTATTCAGCCCCGCTGCCAGTACCAGGCGATTAAATCCGTCACTCTCCATCTCACCATTACAGACCCCAATGAAGGCATCCTGAAATATTACCTTAATTGCAATGACATCAATCTCATAATCCGAGAGGGCCATCATATCGAAATCAATAATCCAGTAATTTAGTTCATCGCGAGCATTAATCTCATAGGGACGGGCCTCCAGCACTCTCAACCCCATTCGCTCAAGCATAGGCAGGATATCACTCAATGCCATCACCTGCCCCAGGCCATAGACCTTAAATCGCAACCAGCCATTTTTATCCTCTAGTGGTCGATACAGGCGTACGGCTAATGAATGCTGCTCATTTATCGAGATCAGACGCTCAATATCCGCGACGGCAGCATGACAATTAAAGTCTTCCTGATAGGCGTGCGAAAAGGCTTGATTAAAACGATGAAAGTAAACTGAGCCGCCCGACTCTCCATAATGTTCCTGCAATGCCTGTAGTAATTTGTCCTGCCAGGACAACATGGCATCGATCATGCTATCGCGTAATCCTGATACATCATAGTCAGGAATTGCCCCAGGTTGGGTGCGAATAATAAAATGGACCCTGGCCAGAGGGGAATCAGATAGCTGGACATTGAATTCTGCCCCAGTCCCTTCAAGGGACTCAATAAGAATACTCTGCAGGTTTTCGCGTAACAATGAGCTATAGTTTTCCCTGGGCACATAGATCAGGGCCGTTACAAAACGTTCATAGATATCTTTACGCATAAAGACACCCAACTGATGCCGTTCCATAACATGGAGAATGCCATGCACAACCTCTTTTAACTCCTTCTCCGTAAACTGAAACATCTCATCACGAGGAAAGGTATTGAGGATATGCACCATCGACTTCAGATTATGGCTACTGGATCGATAGCCAGCATCATTAATAATATACGTTACCTTCTGACGTAAAATCGGGATATTGGTTACGCGATCGTTGTAGGCCAGCGACACGTAAAGACCCAAAAATCGCCACTCTCCGGTGACACGACCATTATCGTCATAACGCTTAATACCAATATAATCGAGATGAACCGGTCGATGGACCGTAGAGACAGCCGTCGACTTGGTCAAAATCAGAAGTGTCGGTTGATTGGCTGAGCGACGGATTGCCGGAGGTACATGGGCAAAGCTCCGGGACACCCGAGCCAGTTGTTGTTCACGTAATATACCCAGGCCCGATTCTGGTACATGCCGAAGGTGAATTTCGCCCTTCTTTTCAATCAGGTCATAGGATCGATAGCCAATAAAGGTAAAATGTCTTGCATTTAACCATCGCAGAAACTCCAGGCTCTCTTCCCGTTCTTCATCGGAAATCGGTAAAACTGACGATGCTATCGATTGCATGACCTCTTCAAGGCGTTGGCGCATGGGCTGCCAGTCACTGACTACGATATTTACATCTGACAGAATATGCTCAATCTGGTCATGTAACTGAGTCAGTTGTTCATCACCATTGCAGCGATCAACCTCAAACCGCAAAACTGCCTCACTAATGGCATTATCTGGCTGTTCTTTTTCTGACAGTAATCGATCCAGTACACCATCCCTGTCCCGAGATACACGCATCACTGGATGTACAATCAGATGAATAGTGATTCCTGACTGAGTTAATGCCATACTGATAGAATCTAGCAGGAAAGGCATATCGTCAGTAATTACCTCTATAACGGTATGTGTGGATTGCCAGCCATATTTTTCAAAGTCAGGATTAAAGACCCTTATAGCTGGAATGGTGGCCTGTCGTTGTTGAAAAAAATGCCACAGCGACAGAATAGAACCATAGAGGTTATCTATACTATGTTCATGCAGGTCTTCCGGTTGGCTACGTTGAAAAAACTGCCGGGTAAAATCTATGACGATTTCACACCCTGGGGACGACATATTTTTTTCAACTCGCTCGGTGATTGCCTCGACTATTGCACGCATATCGAACACCTCTTAAAAATAATATCTCATCGTACTTTAATCGATAAGATCTACTGAATCACCATACTCTCTGATTATTTTCTAATTGAGTGGTTTCATAAATTTTAATGTAAAACGATCACTCTCACCGATGGCGAAA
>CAZYTT010000070.1:0-1587 GCA_964650235.1 uncultured Gammaproteobacteria bacterium
AACTTATAATCCGGTTCATGGGATGCCAGTTTCCGGCACCCCATGAATTTATTGTTGGCTGTATTTCAACATACAGAGTCTGATGTCTTCGAGTCAGGTGATTGGGAAGTGGGTTCAGGTACCCTCCTGTTGGGTATCCACACTGATAATAGTCATACCGTAGGGCCCCAGATCGCTGGGTACAGGATTGGAGATTGTGCTTAATGTGCCCTGGGAGTGAAGTGAGTACATGGAGACAGTTGAATCGCCATTATTGGCAACATAGACATTCTGATCATCAGGTGATACCACAATGTCATAGGGGTACCAGCCAGCCTTGAAGCGGAAGTCAGGAAGTGTAGATAAAATTCCTGAAATTGGGTCAATTTTATAGCCTGATACATCATGACTGCCCCAGTTAGCAGAGTAGAGGTAGTGTTGCCTGGGGTCAATGGCGATGGAATAAGGTTGTGCGCCAGCAAAATAAGGTGAGCCTGGTAATTCATGCAAAGCGCCATTGTCTGGGTCTATTTGAAAGGCGGATATGGTTGTAGAGCCATAATTGGCCACATAAGCAAAACGGCTATCATTGGTAATCGTTATATGTATAGGGTGTTCTTCTGTAGTCGCTCGACCTTTCAGGGGGCTGAGCTGACCAGATTCAGGTTCAACGTGATACAGGCTTATGTTGTTGTCATCAAAATTAGCTACATAGGCAAAACGATTGTTCGGTGTTATCGTTACCATTATCGGGTGGTGGCCGGTTTCTGTACGGGAAACCTCATGCGCATTGAGTTGCCCATTATCCTTGTTGAGCAAAAAAGTACTGACAGAATTGGCGTCTTCACCAGTGATATAGGCAAATTTACCCTGTGGGCCAATGGTAATTGCATCTGGGTGAGCAAATGGTATTTTTAATGGTGAATTAGCCAGAGGGGTTAATTTGCCTGTGTCTTTAGTGACAGCATAAGCACTGATGGAGCCGGTGCCCTGATTGACGGTGTAGATATAGCGGCTATTAGGTGTATGTGATATCGATACTGGGGCATCCTCGGCCTTAAATGGCGAGCCGGGAACAGGCGATAAGTTACCATTTCCCTCAATACGATAGGCAGATATATTATTCCCTATCTGGTTGGCTGTGTAGACATAGGACCTGGTCTGCGGGTTTTGTTGATTTGATGCACCGAAGGCAAGTGAGTTAAACAGCAGGGAACAGGATATCAGGGCAATACAAAAAAACTTATTATTAGCGTGGTTATAGCGGGTGGTTGCTAACACATCTAGTTTTTTGAATACGGGAAGATATTTCAACACTTTAGATCTCCTTATCAATTATATAGTAAATACCGAGTAAATTAACCAATACGACATTCTAGAATTTAAAACAGTTTGCAAATATAACAGCCAATAAATATGTGATGCAATAAACTATGTCATCATATTTATCGCATTGAATTTTTATCCGGGGCATAAAAAATCAGGAGGTTTATATGCTAGAAGCGCAGCAGGCAGCACCATTATTTACAGTATTAAATCAACAACAGCAACCTGTGGATCTTTCCTCATACAAAGGAAATAAAAACGTAGTCCTCTATTTTTATCCCA
>CAZYTT010000070.1:1687-10629 GCA_964650235.1 uncultured Gammaproteobacteria bacterium
AACGCTTGTCAATGCGTAACTTTCTTGATGAATTACGAAGTTCAGGTGTTAACACAGGAGGGCCATCAACTTTGAGCCTGACAGACCGTCAGTCTTTTGCGAATGCCCTCGATCGTTGGCTGGCCAGTCGCACAGTATAAAATTTTTTTTCTTCCACCTAAAGTGTAATGTTTAGTCGAGGTGTCGTGTCTATGAATAGAGTATCTTTATTCGAACAGGTCGGTGGATTGCCAGTATTGGAGCAGGTGCATAGAATATTTTATGACAAGGTCTATGCCAATGAGTGGTTGGGCCAGTTTTTTAAAGGACATGACCAGGTATCGATAGAACGCCGGCAGACTCAGTTTATGGCTGAAAAGATGGGGGGGGAGTTGAGTATTTTGGTAAAGCCCCTGCGATGGCACATCGTCACATGTTCATTACCCGGGAGTTGTTTGATCTTCGACATGAGCTGCTTGAGCAATCGCTGAAAGAGGCTCGGGTTGTCGATGAATATGCGTGTAGATGGTTGGCAATGGATGCCGCTTTTTATCGAGTTATTGTGAAAAAATCGGTTGCAGATTTTTATAGTAATAGTTTCCGCTATGAAAAGAGATTGATTTTCCCAAAACCGCCAGTCTTGAATATTCAGGTCTATCCTAAAAAAGATAAATGACGATATTAATGTATCAGATAGATGCCTTTGCATCATGGTTATTTCAGGGTAACCCGGCGGCAGTTTGTCCTGATATGAAATGGCCTGGTAGTCTGTTGATGCAATAGATCGCAGCGGAAAATAATTTATCAGAAACGGTATTTATAGTTGGTGCAAAGGGTCAATATGAAATCCGCTGGTTTACACCTTTGGTAGAGGTTGATCTATGTGGTCATGCAACCCTGGCTGCGACCGCTGTAATTTTTATTTCCTGGAACCTGATCTGGACAAGGTAGCATTTATAAGCAGGAGTGGGCCTCTCTATGTTGAGCGCCATGACGATGGCCTGCAAATGGACTTCCCGGTTGAAAAATTGTCGCCATGTTCTGGGCCAAAGGCATTGCTGGTGGGGATTTCTGTTTCGCCACAAGTCGTCTATTGTGGCCAGGATTATATGTTTGTTTTAAAAGATGAGTCTGAAGTGATTAATCTGCAGCCAGGCTTCAGGTTGCTGGCCACACTGGATCGTCGTGGTGTCATTGTAACAGCCCCAGGGCAGCAGGTGGATTTTGTCTCCCGGTATTTTTGCGCCCGGCGCTGGTATTAGGTTACAGGATCTGCGCATTACATTTTAACGCCGTATTGGTTAGAGCGTTTAGGTAAGAGACACCACTTTGCACAACAATTATCCCAGCGCGGTGGAGCGCTGGAGTGCCAGCTTGTTCAGCAGGGTGCGGAGCAGCGAGTTAAAATAAAGGGGCAATGTTTTGTCTTTATGGTCGCCAGTTTACAGATTAAGGAAGGGCTAATATGAATTACCATGCGGTTATTGATTTTTGGTTTGATGAAATAGATGCTGTTAGTTGGTGGCGTAAGGATGTTGGGTTTGATAATCTTATCAAACAGCGTTTTACTCAGGTTCATAGTGCTGGTACACAGGGTGAGTTGGCGTATTGGCGTGAGTCCGCAATAGGGCGTCTGGCTGAAATAATTGTCCTGGACCAGTTTTCACGTAATCTGTATCGATATGATGCCCGGGCATTTGGTAATGATGTGGCAGCGCTTATCCTAGCTCAGGAGATGATTGGTCAGGGGCTTGATAAAGAGGTCTACCCCGTTATGCGGGCGTTCGTTTATATGCCCTTTATGCATTCTGAATCAATAATTATTCATGGCCAGGCATTAAGTCTTTTCGACCAGCCAGGAATGGAGCCGAATCTTGAATTTGAACGCAAACATATGGCGATAATTGAACAATTTGGTCGCTATCCCCATCGTAATAAAGTGCTTGGTCGATCCTCTACGGTAGAAGAACAGGAGTTTTTACGGCAGCCAGGTTCTAGTTTTTGATGCTAAAGCGATTCTGTCTTGGCAATCCTGGGTAAATCGCCTTTTCTTCCCATAGCCTGGTACATGAGTTGATCCTTAAGTATGGGTAATTGATCGGTTATTCTGAGGCCAGAATTACGTAGCCAGGTAACAGGTCTGCTAGTACTGCCAAAAATGTGTTTGAAGCCATCCATGGCGCTCATAGTTATCAGGTTGTCGCCGCGACGCCAGCGCTCATAGTGGCGCAAGCAGCGCTGGGTGAAAAAATTGGCCGGGTTTTCCAGAATAACCTCGGCCAGGGCAGCAGCATCAAGCAGGCCGAGATTGACCCCCTGGCCTGCTAGTGGGTGGATAGTGTGGGCGGCATCACCAATGAGTGCAATGCGCTCGCTGATATAGTGTTCAGCATGTTGGCGACGCAATGGAAAACTTAATCGTTGGGTGCACTGTCTAATCTCGCCGAGTCGTTGATTAAAAGCTGAGCCAAGCTGGGCACAGAAATCTGAATCATTACAAGTAAGTAATTCTCTTGCCTGTTCTGGAGTGGTGGACCAGACAATTGAACAGCGACCATTCTGCAACGGCAAAAATGCTAGCGGCCCATTGGGTAGAAAACATTGCCACGCTGTTTCTTCGTGGCTTAGCTCGGTTTCCACTATCGTAACAATAGCCTGCTGTTGATAGCTCCATCCGGTTACATCTATTCCGCTCAATTGACGTATTAATGACTGACCGCCATCGGCACCGACAAGGAGACCTGCTGTAAGTCTGGAATTATCACTTAAGCAAATCTCCACTCTGTCCTGGTATTGATAGAGCTGGGTGATCGACTTGTCTAAATAGAAGTCGAAGACATTATCTCTCTCTATACGAGCTATAAGAGCCGCCTGCATGATCCGATTTTCAATGATATGCCCCAGTTGAGCTGCATTACTGGTATCACTATCAAAACGGATGCAGCCAGTGCCTTCGCTATCCCAGACATACATGGCACGGTAGGGACTGACGCCCTGTTCCTGGATCTGAGGCCAGATACCCAGGTTTTCAAAGATACGCTGGGAGGCCTCGGTGATTGCAGAAACGCGTAAGTCTGTTGAGTCATCAGGCCAGGTTAATGTCGATCTATTACGTTCAATAATTCCGATACGCAATCCACTTCCAGCCAATGCATTTGCTACCGTGGCACCAACAATACCGGCACCAGCAATAATAATGTCGTAGTCCCATGGTTGTGATCTGCTGGTCATTATAAGTACAATCCCCTGGTTAGTCTGGGTAGGCGACCAGCCAGCCCTGTCGCCTGTTTGGTCAGTTGTTTTTTAAGTGGCGGAATGATATCGAGAGCTAACAGGCTCAGATTTCTGGCAATTACCAGTGGTGGCAGACTGTTGGAGAATATTCGTACCAGGCTATCGGTCATGATGCTGACATTGCGTTGATCATTATTACGCCTGCTAACATATTTATGTAGTATCCCGGGGCTACCAATATCTTCACCCTGGTGTGCAGCATTTACTATAACCTCTGCTAGTACGGCAACATCTCTAATACCCAGATTAAAACCCTGTCCAGCAATGGGATGTAAGGTGTGTGCTGCATTGCCAATTAATAGCGCTCGATCATTATGGTGGCGAGTTGATCGCATTAACTGCAGGGGATAACTACTGCGTTTGCCGGACTCGAGCAGACGCCCCAGCCGGTAACCGAAATTCTGCTGTAATCGCTCCAGGAAATCGCTATTACTGAGGTTCATGACGGTATCAATATCATTATTATGAACTGTCCAGACAACTGAGCAGCGCCGGTTAGATAATGGCAGCATGGCCAGTGGGCCACTGGGTGTGAATCGTTCGTAGGCACAATTGTTATGAGCCTTGATTGGGGTGATATTGGTAATGATGGCTGATTGACCATAATCCCACGAGCGAGTGGGAATATTGCTCAGACGGCGAACGCTAGACTGACCACCATCTGCCCCTATGACCAGTGGTGCCGTTAAGGTCATTGTTTCACTGTCATGCTGAATATTGATTGCAACCTGTTGTTGCTTAGTCTGTAATGTTGTTAACTGAGCCGGGCAGAAAAATTCAATATTGTCGTGTTGTGCTATCCCGTCAGCAAAGGCCCTGCCCATGGCGCGGTTCTCGATGACATAGCCCAGGGCATCATGTCCGGTAGCATGTCGATCGATACGGGTGCAACCAAAATGGCCCTGATCGGAGACGTGTATGTTATGGATTGGCGTTGCTGCTTTGACCATGTTGGCCCATAGGCCAGTGTGCTCTAATATAAGCTTGGAACCGTAAGCTAGGGCAATGCTACGGTCATCATAGCTGGGTTGTTGGTCGGAGTTAAAGGGGTAGGCCTCAATGATGGCGATGCGAAGCCTGTGATGACCTAATGCGCAGGCCAAGCTGCTCCCGACTAGACCGCCGCCAACAATGATAATGTCGAAGTGTCTCGGCCTGGTCACGCTGACCTGGCTCTCCAGGCCATTAACGCTTCAATGTCTGCTATTGTTTTTGGTGCTGCTTTACTTAATATCTCGCAACCTTTGCGAGTTACCAGCACATCATCTTCTATGCGAATGCCACTCCCCCACCATTTTTTTGCAACGCCACGACTACCTGCAGGTATATATAGCCCGGGTTCGACGGTTAAAGTCATTCCGGGTTCGAGCAAGCGCCAGATACCGTCTACTTTATAGTCACCCACATCGTGGACATCCATGCCGAGCCAATGCCCGGTACGGTGCATATAAAAACGGCGATAGGCCTCTTCCTTGATGAGCTGGCGATATTCTCCCTTTAAGATGCCGAGCTGGATTAACCCTCGAGTTAATACCCTGACGGCTGCAAGGTGGGGATCATTCCAGTGATTACCTGGCTGTACTTTGGCTATGGCGGCGAGCTGTGCCTTTAATACGACTTCATAGAGTGCTTTTTGGGTTGGGCTAAATCGACCATTGACCGGAAAGGTCCTGGTGATATCGCCGGCATAGCCCTGGTATTCGGCGCCGGCATCAATAAGTACCAGGTCGCCATCCGCTAAGACCGACTTGTTTTCGATATAGTGCAATGTACAGGCATTATTGCCCCCACCGACAATGCTTGGATAGGCGGGTTCCCGGCAGCCATTTGACATGAATTCGTGGATAATATCTGCCTCAAGTTGATATTCCATCTTCCCCGGTTGGCATTGTCGCATGGCGCGTATATGGGCAATGGCCGAAATGCGTGCGGCATTACGCATCGTGCTGATTTCATGTCGATCCTTGAATAGACGCATCTCATGGATCAGGTGTTCAAGGACAATGATTTCATCAGGTGGTGTGATACCGCTGCGTGATTTTTCTCGAACCTGGTTTAGCCATTCGGTTAGATGGACATCGAACTCGGGTTGGCTGCCCATGGTGTAATATACCCGTTTACGATCTTCAAGCAGGCGAGGGAGTATGTCATCCATGTCTTCGATGGGAAAGGCGTCATCAGCACCATAGCTCTTGCAGGCCTCGTCCAGTCCGACCATGCTTCCATTCCACAGGGCCGTTGTAGGATCGTGTTCGCGACAAAATAGTATAAATTCTCCAGTCTTGCGGCCGGGGATTAAAACGATAATCGCCTCCGGCTCATGGAATCCAGTGAGATAATAAAAGTCACTATCAGGTCGATAGGGATAGTGGACATCACGGTTGCGTACCTTGACGGAGGTGGTGGGTAAAATAGCGATGCTATTGGTGCCCATTGATTGCATCAGCCGTTTGCGTCTGCGGCTATAGAGGGTCATAGTCTACCTCGCGAATCCTGATGAATTAATGCAGGGTCTGGTTTTTAATCTGCGGTGATGTATTCAATTCTGTATACACTAACATGGTGGCAGCCCGGGTATATTCCTCCAGCTCCATGTAGGCGGCTTCACCCTCTTCCTCCGCCTCTCTGTCATCATAGCTCGCAGCTGAGATCTGACTGAAGTCTTCAATAACTTCTTTTATATTTGCCGATGTCGTCAGCTGGTCCTTTAATGGACAGGTGCTGATGCCATAGAGAAAACCTCGGCACCAATTTGCCAGGGCCTCTGTCCTTTGGCTGAGAGGCCAGTCATCATCGGGTAATAATAGTTGAAAATCGAGATCATCACTATCTAGTTGTAAGAGTGTTGATTCCAGCACCAGGTTCCAGGGCGTTTCGTTGGTTATGGGTGGGGCCTCGCCATCAACGAGGCATGCCAGCCAGTGGTGTAGCTTAATATTACTGTTGCCGCATACCATTCCGCTTAAAATACCGTGGCACTCGGCCGCATCGTGCTCTAATTCGTGCTGTTGGCAGATTAAATCAAGTTCATCAAATGTAATCATAGAAATATATGGGTAATAAGTTTATTGTTATCAGTAATATATCAATATTTTATGGTTGCTGCCGGGGTTTTTTCATGACATTGCCTGTCTAAGTCAGGCAAGACTTTCAGAAATCGATTAAGATATCGTTTTCAATAGGTGGTACTAGGAGTACCTGTCCTTGGGGTTAAAATACAGATATAGATATTATGGCAAAAATCAAAAATAGACAGTTTGAAGATTCGGATGTTAAGCGGCTGGAGCACTCGCTGGAGGAGTTGATCCGTATGTGCGAACGTTTGCAGCAGGAAAATAGTCGGCTGCGCAATGATCAGATGCGACTAAAATCTGAAAGGACCTTATTGATAAAGAAGAACGAGATGTCAAAGACTCGCATGGAGGCCATTGTAACTCGCTTGAAATCTATGGAGCTGGAGATATGAGCGCTGCTATCAAGCCCGTCAAGATAGTCATCATGGGCAAGGAGTTTGTTATTGCTTGCCCGGAAGAAGAGCAGACGTCGCTGATTAAGGCGGCTGAATACCTGGATAGTAAGATGAAAGATGTGCAGCGTAATGGTAAAGTAATCGGGGTAGAACGTATTACTGTTATGGCGGCATTGAATATGGCCCATGAATTATTAGATCATAAAGAACATGGTAAAAATTATGATCAATCAGTAGGTAGTCGATTGTTTTTGATGCAGGATAAGATAGATTCTGCATTAAACAAGGTTCAACAGGTAGAGTTTTAGTATAGAATTCAGATGCCATCTGGTTAAGATGGCTTCTGATCGGGTAAGGACATTCTCTGTGGTGTTCGCGAGCGGGCCGGGTACAACTCTTGAGCCTAATTCTTAACCCCGGGAGTGGAGCGTTGATAGCTTTGTGCATGTCCGTTTATTCGGAAAGCCTGTGTTATCACCAACATTCCCACTTGAACCTCTGGTTCAAGGGCGAAAGTCTGTAGCGGCACTTATGGAGAATGTCCCTTTTATTGAAATTTCAAATCTAGAATGTATTTTCCCAGGTTTATTACGTGTCGTCACGACAGGATATCCGCGCTCAGCTGCGCAGACAGCGCCAATTACTCAGTATGCAGCAGCAATACGCCGCTGCTAGTGACCTGCAATATCAATTATCACGTTTACCCGCGTTTCGAAATGCAAATCGTATTGGCTGTTATTTGGCCAATGATGGTGAGCTTGATCTGACGCCGGTCTTTGGCCGTCTCCGGTTGATGAAAAAACAGTGTTATTTACCGGTGCTTGATCCCCTTGGCACAAAAAGACTATGGTTTGCCCCCTATGCTCAAAATCGGCCTATGCAAATTAACCAGTTTGGCATAGCTGAACCGATGGTTTCTCCTCGATATTATCTGCGTGCTGATGCCCTGGATCTGCTGCTGGTACCTCTGGTCGCTTTTGATGTTAATGGCAATCGCCTGGGAATGGGGGGTGGTTTTTATGACCGGACCCTAGCCTATCTGAAGCGCCGACAACACTGGTGTCGACCCTATCTCTTAGGTATTGCTCATGACTTTCAGCGCGTTGAATCACTGAAACGGGCAGACTGGGATATCCCATTGCAGGCAATTCTTACTAATAAATCATTTTATCCGGTATTGGATCTGTAAATTGATCTGATGCTGATCAAGCTGGAGTCACAATGAATTACTGGTTGTTAAAATCTGAACCCTCTGTTTTTGGTATCACTGATTTAAAAGATCAACCCAATATGACAGAGCATTGGGATGGTGTGCGGAATTATCAGGCAAGAAATTTTATGCGTGATCAGATGAAAGTCGACGATCAGGCATTTTTTTATCATTCAAATTGTAAGGAACCAGGGATTGTTGGCGTGGTGACTATAGTTAAAGAGGGATATCCTGATTTTACTGCTCATGACCCAGAGAGTGCATATTTTGATGCGAAAAGTAGTCCCGATAATCCGCGTTGGTTCATGGTAGATATAAAATTCAAACAGAAATTTGATCATGTGATACGGCTGGAGGATTTAAAAACTTACCCGGAATTGCAGCAAATGCAGTTATTGCAGCGTGGGAATCGATTGTCAGTAATACCTGTTGAAAAGTATCACTGGAATTTCATACAACAGCTTTGTTGATTCATGACGTTTAATATTATTAGTTAAAGAGTCTGCAAATATAGTTTTAATAGCTGATCGAATATTGTGTATTAAAAGAATATGTTTGTTTTTTTCGTTTTTTTTTTGCATAAATATTTGTATAGAGAAGAATTATTGTTTATAAGTACTCAAGAATAAGGATGTTGCGTCGATAAATGGTGCGAATGTAAGAAAACTGGATTGCAGACTGGTAGATAAGTTTTAATATGATACTGATCTGAAAAAAACCTGGAGGGAATTACAATGGCAGTTAAGAAGAAAGCTTCAACAAAGAAAAAGGCAGCGCCGAAGAAAAAGGCCGCCGTTAAAAAGAAAGTAGTAGCTAAGAAAAAATCCGCAGTTAAGAAAAAGGTAGCAGCCAAGAAGAAAGCCGCTCCTAAGAAGAAGGCAGCAGCCAAGAAGAAAGCTGCTCCTAAGAAGAAGGCAGCAGCCAAGAAGAAAGCTGCTCCTAAGAAGAAGGCAGCAGCCAAGAAGAAAGCTGCTCCTAAGAAGAAGGCAG
>CAZYTT010000071.1:0-10593 GCA_964650235.1 uncultured Gammaproteobacteria bacterium
AAACTTAATTATTTAATGACATTCAGTCTGTAAGACTAATGACAATGAATAACTGTAAAAGTTTTCAGCCATTGAAATTCAGGCGTTAGCATTTTTGATCAGGAGGACATTGAGAGGATAATTCAGGAGGTTCGGGCTATCTGAATTCGCCGCCTAGTCTTCAGGGTTATTCTCGGGATTACCTTGAGGCCAGTTGCCAAGGGGAAAGGGCTGATGCTCACTGTTGACCGTAATGTACTGGATAATCTGGTAAATATAGGTAGCCAGACTCTGGCCGAGCATTGACAGACGCTCATTGACCTGTCCACTGAATAACAGAGACAGAAATTGAAAAAATACTACAGCAAACAGCACTACCTCTGCGACTGAATAACAAAGGCTAAACAGTAGGATGTAGAGGCCCCTGATCCAGGTCTCTCTGGTAGTAAGATATTGTTTTAATTCATTATCCATAGTGTATCTCTCTTGTCGCTCAGGGTGGAAAATAGCCTATATCGATTAGTTTGCCAAGTCTGCCCTTATCACTGGCTTAATGTCATGTCTTTGGCCATAATGCCTACTTTTTATCGGAGGCCTTATGTGGTTTAAGAATCTACGGCTATATCGCCTGACTAAGCCCTTTGCCCTGTCTGCTGAAGAATTAACGGACAGGCTGGAGCAACACGCATTTTATGATTGCCCACGGATGCAGCCCTCCAGCTATGGCTGGGTTTCTCCCATGGGGCGACATGGTCAACTCCTGGTGCATGCGGCAAATGGTCGAATAATGATTTGTGCCCGCAAAGAAGAAAAGATTTTGCCTGCTACCGTCATCCGTGATCTGGTTGCCGAGAAAGTAGAAGATCTGGAGCAGGAGCGGATGAGGAAGGTTGGACGGCGGGAAAAGAATACGATCAAGGATGAAATTATCCAGGAATTGATGCCTCGCGCATTATGTCGTTCGATGCTGACCTTTGCCTATATTGCACCTCAAGATGGTTTTATTGCCATCGATGCCAGTAGTCAGGTAAAGGCAGAAGAGATTTTAGGCCTATTACGTAAGGCCCTGGGTAGTCTGGCGGTAGTGCCATTGTCAGTCGCACATGCCCCGGCAGCGATAATGACGCGCTGGTTGACAAATAGTCAATCGGTTCCTTCAGGGTTTGAGCTGGGTAGTGAGTGTGTATTAAGGGATAGTGGCGAAGAGGCCAGTGTCGTGCGATGTCGTAATGTGGATCTTCAGGGACACGAGATTGAGGCTCATATCGAGGCCGGTAAGCAGTCAATCCGTCTGGCAATACACTGGAAGGGCTTGCTGTCGTTTTTATTAGATGAAGACATGTCAATAAAACGGCTGCGCTTTAGTGATGTTGTTGAAGACCGGGTGGCTGATGGGGCTGGTGATGATGATGCCGCAAGGTTTGATAATGATTTTACCCTGATGAGCATGGAGCTGGCACGTCTGGTCCCCGATCTGGTTGAGCTGTTTGGCGGCCTTGAAGAACTCGAATCATCAGGCCTCAGTGATGATCAGGTAGCTGCCTGATATTGCTGACGCTTTGTTGCATTTAAATAATAGTGAATTTTTTATCTGGTTTGCCGCTGACTATATATTATTTAAGACATTTTTGCGGGGGGACCGCTCAGTGAATCGAATTACCATTGTTCTAATAGCTACCATTTTAACGGCGTGTGCGGGTAAACCGGTAGCCATGTTTCGCGGTGGGGCAAGCCATACTGGCGTCTATGATGAGTCAGGACTTATTAAGGCCAGTCAATTGGCTTGGAAGTACCGCACCGGAGGTCATGTCGTTTCAGCGCCGGTAGCAATTGGTGATCTTGTCTTAATGGGGAGTACTGACGGTACCGTATATAGCGTAAATCGTGATAATGGAGCGTTGGTCTGGCGGTTTGATACTTCGGGACCAATAACTGCATCGCCAGCAGCAACAGAGACTGCACTGCTAATTGGTAGTCACGACGGATTCTTTTATGCTCTGGACCGCGAATATGGCCAGGAGCGTTGGCGCTATGGTGCCGGGGCGGCTATTGAGTCTTCTGCGACCATTAATGGAGCTGTTGTCTATTTTGGCAGTACCAATGGTTATTTGTATGCCCTTGATCTGGCAACCGGGGTAGAGCAATGGCGTTTCAAGGCTGATGCCGCCATTTTTGGTTCTGCTGCAATAATTGATGGTCTGGCAATATTTGGTTCATCTGCAGGACATGTGTTTGCGCTTGATGTTGCTACAGGGCAGGAACAATGGCGTTTTCAGCTTGAGGGCGAGATATCATCTTCACCCGCCGTTGCTGATGGGATGGCCTATATTGGTAGTGAGGTAGGATTTTTACACGTTATTGATATTGCCACCGGGCAGGAGCGCTGGAAATTTAAGACTCATGGACGGATTTCTTCCTCAGCTGCTATCGATAAAAAGGCTGTCTATTTTGGTAGTCATGATGGCTATCTTTATGCAGTCTCAGTAGACACCCATTCACTGCTATGGAAATACAAGGCCAAGGACTGGGTGACCTCATCACCGGCGATCACAGATCGAGTAGCCTATGTTGGTTCTTATGATGGTTATCTTCATGCTGTGGATCTGGACAATGGCCGAAAGTTATGGCGGTTTCGGACCGAGGGCGCTGTACGGTCTTCACCTATCGTGAGTGATAAAACGGTAATCTTTGGCAGTGATGATCAGTATCTCTACGCTGTTAGGTAAGCTCTCTGCTCGCCATTAGTTATGCACCCTGATACTTATGTATCAGGGCCCGTTTTTGTTCTACTCTCATACGTTTGATTTCATATTCCCGGCGTGTTGCCTGGCTGCGTGACAAAGCCTGTTCTGAATAGACTAATTTGACGGGGCGACGTGATCGGGTATAACGTGCACCACTTTTTAGCGCGTTATGTTGATGGAGACGCTGCCCAATATTTATGCAAATGCCAGTGTATAAAGTACCGTCATTACATTGTAGGATGTAGACATGCCAGAGGCTAGAGTTGATGGTGGTCATGGTTGGGCTCGGGGTTAACTAAAAATATAGCATCATTGATGCCATAGCGTGTCAGGACTATTTTATTTTCTCATACTTTTGTATGGTACATGGTAACGAGAAAATGGAGATAAAAGACGTGGTTTCAAAGATTAAAGTAGCTGTTGTTGGCGGGACAGGTTATACCGGTGTTGAGCTTCTGCGTCTGTTAGTACAGCACCAGGATGTTGACCTGGTCTTGGTAACATCAAGGGGGGAGAAAGGCATCGCTGTTGCAGATATGTTCGAGAATTTGCGTGGCTTCACCGATATCCATTTTAGTGAACCCGATATGACACAGTTAAAGACCTGTGATGTTGTATTCTTTGCAACCCCCAATGGCATTGCTATGACCATGGCGCGTGAACTTGTTTCAACCGGGGTGCGGGTAATTGACCTGGCGGCGGACTTTCGCTTGCATGATAAAGACGAGTGGGCGCAGTGGTATGGTATGGAACATGCCTGTCCTGAATTACTCGAACAGGCAGTCTATGGCCTGCCCGAATTAAATCGTGAGGCTATAAAAGGTGCGCACCTGGTGGCTAATCCGGGTTGCTACCCTACAGCAGTACAGCTAGGTTTTTTGCCACTCCTGGAGGCGGGGTTGATTGAACTTGACTCTTTAATTGCGGATGCCAAATCAGGTGTCAGCGGTGCTGGACGTAAGGCTAGCGTTGGTTCGTTATTGGCTGAGGCGTCTGAAAATATGCAGGCCTATGCCGTCCCGGGGCATCGCCATCTGCCGGAAATAACTCAAGGCCTGCGACAAATAAGTGGGGGGGATGCAAGCTTGACGTTTGTCCCTCATTTAACGCCGATGATTCGTGGCATTCATGCAACATTATATGCGACGTTAAAGGCGGAGGGCGATCTTCAGTCAATATATGAACAGCGTTTTAAGGATGAACCTTTTGTGGATGTCTTGCCTGCGGGAGCTCATCCCTCAACACGTACAGTCCATGGTGCGAATTTCTGTCGCATTGCTATACATCGTCCTCAGCAAGGTGCTTGCGTTGTTATCTTGTCAGTGATTGATAATCTGGTTAAGGGGGCGGCCGGTCAAGCGGTGCAAAATATGAATGTCATGTTTGGCCGGGTTGAATCTACGGGCTTAAACAGCGTTGCAATTTTGCCTTGATTACCTAGAGTTATTAAACTGCAAACATAATGAATAGAAGATCTTCTCATGTCATCGTGAAGTCACGACACCCGATAAGGCGACGAATCGTTATGATTTCATTAGTAATAGCTGTAATCGGGGGTGGTTGGGCTTTGTTTGATTACGGTCGGGAGCGAGCTGGATTTGATAATAACCTGGCTAAACGTGAGGCGGCACTCTTACGTGAGCGAATTGAGGGCCTGTTGGGTGAAAATAGTGAGTTACGTGGTCAAAATGCTATCCTGACCCAGGCGGCGGAGATAGATCGCCAGGCCTATGCTGAGGTGGATGAGTCTCTGAAAGGACTTCAGAACGAAATTCTGGAACTCAAACAGGAGGTGGACTTTTATCGTGGAATCGTTAGTCCTTCAGGTGGCGATGGGTTGCGAGTGCAAGAATTTTCTATATCACGCACGGGTGAGTCACAAAACTATCGTTATACCCTGGTCGTTAGTCAATTTGCCAATAAGCAAAGATTGATTAAGGGCTACGTTAAAGTGACGATATATGGTATGCAGGATATGGAGCAGAAACAGCTTGAATTTAAGGACGTATCATCATCAGGCCATAATAGTATTGCCTTCAGGTTCCGGTTTTTTCAGAAATTTGAAGGGGATATCAAGTTGCCTGAAAATTTTGAACCATTAAGGATTGAAGTTACTGCAATTTCACAATCAAAAGGCGTAAAAGACATTGAGAAAGTGTTTAACTGGCCTGAATTAGTTGTATAGTAGAAGTTACAATCGGAGTACTGTATGTGGGGATCAAATAAAAAACAAAGATCAGAAAAGGTAGATACCCTGGTCGGCGAACAGACTGAGCTGCATGGTGATATCCTGTTTGGCGGTGGTCTGCATATCGATGGTAAAATCAAGGGCAATATCGTGGCAGAAAAGGAGAGTAGCACGATGTTAGTCTTGAGTGAGAAAGGTGCAGTTGAGGGTGAAATCCGGGTGCCATATATTATTGTTAATGGCCAGGTTATTGGTGATATTTATGCTTCAGAGTCGGTTGAATTGGCACAAAACGCGCGAATAACCGGTAATGTCTATTATAATCGAATTGAAGTGGCGATGGGTGCTGAAGTTAATGGTAGCCTGGTACACTATGAAGAAAGTCATGAGGCTGAGATTGGTGGTGATGCCAAGACCCAGGTAGCTGATACTGCAGAAATAAGTACTTGACTAAATTACTAGGAAATATTACAGTAAACCATATATTTTTAATGGTTTTACCGGAGATTTGAATTTATGGAAGCTGCAAATGCCATACCCCCTTCGCTTGTTTTTACTGATAATGCCGCGAATAAGGTAAAGACCCTGCTTGAAGAAGAGGAAAACTCTTCGCTGAAGTTGCGGGTCTTTATTACCGGAGGCGGTTGTTCAGGTTTTCAGTATGGTTTCACCTTTGATGAAGAGGTTAATGACGGGGACACCGAGGTTGTTAATGATGGTGTGACCCTATTAGTTGACCCAATGAGTTTTCAGTATCTTGTTGGGGCTGAGATTGACTATAATGAAGGGATTGAAGGAGCACATTTTGTTATCCGCAACCCAAATGCAACTACAACCTGTGGCTGTGGGTCATCTTTCTCAGTGTAGTTAATTCGCTAATTTATTGTTTAAAAATGGCCGCTATGCGGCCTTTTTTATTACACGGAATGCCGTGGTATCAATCAGGCCTGATAGATGCCGCCTAGGATCACCGGGTTTGTTGCTCCGGTTACAGCGGGTAGATTAGCAGGAAGGCCATTCAGGGTTCTTTGTGCCAGCCATGCAAAGGCTGCGGCCTCTACCCAGTCTGGATCAATGCCAATATCAGATGTTGTTCTGACCTTGCTGTCTGGTATTTTGTTTGAAAGTTGCTGCATTAAGTAGTTATTATGGCTACCTCCACCGCAAATGAAGACCTCACTTGGGTGTGTGTCGAAGGCGCTAATTACATTACTAATAGAGATTGAAGTTAGTTCACACAGGGTGGCCTGAATGTTGACCGGTATGTCGGGGTGCTGGTTAATATAGTTTTCTAGCCAGACAAGATTAAAATATTCTGGGCCTGTGCTCTTGGGCGGAGGAGTGGAAAAATAGGGATCTGCAATTAGGGCATTTAATAGTCCCTGATTACAGGTGCCAGTCTCTCCCCAGTTGCCATTCTGGTCGTGTTTCTCTCCCTTGTGACGGTATATCCAGGTGTCCATTAACGTGTTGCCTGGACCAATATCAAAGCCAATAACCATCTCAGCAGGGTTGATGGTTGGAGGTAGAAAGGTGACATTGGCTATGCCACCAATATTGACGATGGCCCTGTAGTGTTCATGGTGGCTGAAGATGGCTTGATGAAAGGCCGGGACCAGAGGTGCGCCCTGACCATGCGCTGCGATATCGCGGCGACGAAAATCAGCAACAGTCGTTATCCCGGTATGTTCTGCGATAATATTCGGGTTGCCTATCTGGAGGCTGTTCGGAAAAATTTTGTCAGGGAGATGACGGACAGTCTGACCATGACTGCCAATGGCCCGAATATCTTCTCGTGCGATTTCGGTTTTGTCGATAAGTTGATTGATTGTATTGGCAAAAAGAATACCGAGTTCAGTATCAAGGCTGGCATAGAGTGTGAGTTCATCATTGCAGCCAGTGGCTAGGCGGCGCAACTTTTGGCGGAGTAAATCGTTATAGGGTTGGTAGTGGGTGCCAATAATTTTGGCCTGATCTGACAGGTCTATCATGATGGTATCGATGCCATCAAGGCTGGTCCCTGACATTAGGCCTATATAGATATTTGACATTGTCGATTTAGAGGCTGCTGGATGCCAAAGTAGTCCGTTTGAGGGTATCAAGCTGTGCCAGAAGTGGCGTAGCAACCTGGTTAAACTCGTCAATTAATTTTTTTGGTAGTGGTGCAGCATCAGGTAGTTTGACGGTTAACGGATTTCTGTGAACACCATTTATGCGAAACTCGTAGTGTAGGTGCGGGCCTGTTGCGAGACCAGACATACCAACATAGCCGATCGTCTGCCCCTGTTTTACCGGTGAGCCATTGTGGAGCCCACGTGCATAGCTATTGAGATGAGCATACAAAGTACTGTAACGACTGCCATGTTGAATTATCACCGTGCGGCCGTAACCCCCCTTCTTACCGCGTAGGATAATTTTGCCATCGCCGGTAGCCCTTATCGGAGTGCCACGTTTTGCGGCGTAATCAACACCCTTGTGGGCCCTAATAGTATTTAACTTTGGGTGTTTGCGATGAAGGCTGAAGCGTGAACTGATGCGAGAAAACTCTACCGGAGTGCGGAGAAAGGCCTTGCGAACACTTTTGCCATCCGGGGTGAAGTAATGGCTTCGTTTGTTGCTATCAGTAAAACGAACGACCCTATAAGATTTGTCCTGGTTAATGAATTCTGCTGCAAGGATGTTACCGTCACGTAATTTTTTTCCGTGGGCATACTGTTCTTCATAGATAAGGGAGAACTGGTCACCCTCCCGGATGTCCAGGGCGAAGTCAATATCCCAGCCAAACAGATTGGCCAGTTCCATGGTCAAATTGTCTGATAGGCCGGCCTTCATTGAGGCAAGAAAGAGTGAGCTATTGATGGTCCCTGTGGTATGGGCGATGCGAGTTTCTATCGGTGTTTCAATAATGGAGCTGCGTAAGGTTTCACCGTTTGAGGAGATGTCCAGGCGCTTTATAACTGATATCTGGTAGGACAGCTCTCGGATTTTATTGCTATCGGGACTGGTAAAGACCTTCAGCTCGTCACCGGGGTGAATCTTTTTCAGTTGTTTTGCGTCTGGTCCCGATGACATTACGGCGATAAGTTGAGCTGCTGGTATACCAAGGCGATCAAACACTGTCGACAGGCTGTCACCGTGTCGCACTTTGACGCTATGCCACTGACCTGGTTCTTCTAGGGTCTGTTGTCCTGGGATCTGTTGCTCTGGGGGCTGAGACCTGTTGCCGAAGTCTTCTTTGCCAGTCGCGTCAGGAATAGTGGTTGGGCTGTTGGTTGTGGGCAGTGGTAGATTTAAGCTGGTCTGGTGAAATTTATCGATCTTAGCCCCTGTAAAAGTACTTTCCTGAGTGGGGTGGCTACGAGTAGCTGTGGCAATAGATGGAATAATTGATGCCAGGGCAACAGCAATGACAAGGCTAGCTACGCCTATCATCAATGGCTGATGCTTGCGTTGATGCTTTTTTTTGTGTTCGAATAGCGGCGACTTGAAGTCGCGCTGCATTGTCTTTGGACTGTTCACGACTGTCTCTTATAATTGTTTGGCCAACAATAGCTCGGGTATGGTTGCAGGTCAATTATTGCATCAAAAAAATTATCTAGCTGCAAGCCTCGGTAACTAAGGTATCGCAGGTGTTTTGATGGTGTCCTTGTCATGATCGCGTCCATATATAAGGTATGTATCGTGACCTGATTGAGTTTCTTAAATACTAATAGGTGGGTTTTGCTATGTCTGTTAATGAGATGCTGGATTTAATCGCGCGGGGAACTGATGAGGTGCTCGTGTACGAAGATTTGCAGGCTAAGCTAAAGCAAGGTGGGAATACCCTTCGAATTAAGGCCGGGTTTGACCCGACGGCGCCTGATCTGCATCTGGGGCATACAGTGCTGCTAAATAAGATGCGCCAGTTTCAGGAGCTGGGACATGAGGTTATGTTTCTCATCGGTGATTTCACCGGCATGATTGGGGATCCGACCGGTAAAAGCGTCACGCGACCGCCGTTAACCCGTGATGAGGTTATAGAAAATGCCCGCAGCTATGAAGAGCAGATCTATAAGGTGCTGGATCCTGAGCGGACACTCGTTATGTTTAATTCGAGTTGGATGGGGGAAATGAGTGCGGCTGGCCTGATACAGTTAGCGGCCCGTCACACTGTCGCCAGGATGTTAGAGCGTGACGATTTTTCCAAGCGCTATAAGGGTGGGCAACCGATAGCTATTCACGAATTTCTGTATCCATTGATTCAGGGTTATGACTCGGTGGCAATGAAGGCCGATATAGAGCTAGGTGGTACTGATCAGAAATTTAATCTGTTAGTAGGGCGCGAACTACAAAAACAGTATGGCCAGCAACCCCAGGTGGTTATTACCATGCCGATTCTGGAAGGACTGGATGGTGTGCAAAAGATGTCAAAGTCGCTGGGTAACTACATCGGTATTACAGACGCACCTGATGAAATGTTTGGAAAGTTGATGTCTATATCAGATGAATTGATGTGGCGTTATTTTGAATTACTAAGTTTTCGGTCTATTGTTGAGATTGCTGGCTTTAAGCAGAAAATTGCCGAAGGGATGAACCCAAGAGACGTCAAGTTTCTATTGGCAGAAGAGATCATCGCTCGTTTTCACAACAAGGATGCAGCGATTGCAGCTCGGGATGGGTTTATTGCTCGATTTCAAAAGGGTGCGATACCTGATGATATTGAGGAGCAGCAGATAATGATAAGCGGCGATGGCCTGGTAATCCCTAATTTATTAAAACAGGCAGGGCTAACGGCGAGTACGTCAGAATCCATGCGCATGATTAAACAGGGTGCAGTAAAGCTGGATGGTGATCGTGTAGAAGATAAAGGTCTAATAATAAAACCGGGTAAAGAATATATTGTCCAGGTGGGAAAGCGCCGTATTGCCAGGATTAGCCTTGTAGTAGCTGGTTAAGGTGTCAAGGGTAATGCGTAAGTCTTTGATTTATAAGTCTTGGGCGAAAAATGTAATAAAATTGTAAGAAAACTGTTGACCCGGCGTTTGAGGTGTTTATAATGCGCCTCTTCCTGAATGAAGCGGTGCAGAGCTTAAGAGCGAAGCACGAAATAAAGTGAAATTCAGGGGTTGACGAAAAGGATGGCATGCGTATAATGGGCCGTCTTTGCTGCACTCCAAGCGGGTCAGTAGTTCTTTAATAATTTATAGATTCATGTAATTTGTGTGGGTGTTTACGTTGGTAGATAGTATCACCATAGTAATACCCGATATGATAATTTGTCTTCGGACAATACTTCGTATCAATTCATTTTAGTCAGTGAATAATTACTACCTTTGGTTAGTAATTAGAAATGACGAGTAAGATTGAACTTGAGAGTTTGATCATGGCTCAGATTGAACGCTGGCGGCATGCCTAACACATGCAAGTCGAACGGAAACGATGGAAGCTTGCTTCCAGGCGTCGAGTGGCGGACGGGTGAGTAATACATAGGAATCTGCCCATCAGTGGGGGACAACCTGGTGAAAACCAGGCTAATACCGCATACGCCCTACGGGGGAAAGCGGGGGATCTTCGGACCTCGCGCTGATGGAGGAGCCTATGTCTGATTAGCTTGTTGGTGGGGTAAAGGCCTACCAAGGCGACGATCAGTAGCTGGTCTGAGAGGACGATCAGCCACACTGGGACTGAGACACGGCCCAGACT
>CAZYTT010000072.1:0-10394 GCA_964650235.1 uncultured Gammaproteobacteria bacterium
ATGTTTTTTTTGGTTGTTGGGTCGCCGCGGCGGACGTTTACCTTTCCCTCGGGAGGGCGGGGCTTCTTCCTGTTTTGCCGGGGGTTGTAGCGATACCAGTAATTCCTTGGTAACGGCCTTGGACTCTATCTTATGGCCAAGTTGTTGTTCAATGTCGGGTAGTGAAAAGGCGTATTCTTCACAGGCAAAACTGATCGCGTCACCGCTGGCCCCGGCCCGCGCTGTGCGACCAATGCGATGGATATAGTCCTCGCTATCCTGGGGCAGGTCATAGTTGATGACGTGGCTGACAGCCGGGATATGTAGACCCCGCGCAGCGACGTCAGTTGCCACGAGTATGGGTAATTCGCCCTTTTGAAATGCCGTTAATAAATTCATGCGCTTATTTTGGGCAACATCACCGGATAATATTTCGGCCCTGTAGCCATTGCCCTGTAGCCAGGCGCAAACACGCCGTCCAGCACCCTTGGTGTTGACGAAGATAATCGTGCGTTCAGGATCCATGTGCTGGAGCAGGCCAATTAATAAGGGGATTTTTTCCTCATTGGAAGTGTAATAAACTGATTGCCTGACATTGTCGGCGGCGGCCTTATCGGCGGCGATGCGGATCAATTCGGCGTTATTCATGTGTTCATAGGCAAGTTCAGTTACTCGCATCGACAGGGTTGCCGAGAATAACAGGGTTAGACGCTGCTCCGGGGGTGGCATGCGTCGGAGCAGGTAACGAATGTCCTTGATAAATCCCAGGTCAAACATTCTGTCGGCCTCATCCAGTACTGCAACTTCGATGGCCTTCAGGTCAAACAGTCGCTGTTTGAAGTAATCGATAACACGGCCTGGCGTCGCGATCAGGATGTCGACGCCGGAGGCGATCATCTGACTCTGGCTTTCATAGCCGGTGCCGCCATAGACAACGCCTATGGTGAGGTTGGTGTGACGCCCTATATTCAGCGCATCCTGGTGAATTTGGATTGCCAGTTCGCGGGTTGGGGCAAGAATAAACCCCCGCGGCTGGTTGGCCTTTCTATGGGCGACTGGTGGTTTTGTTAACAGGCGCGTCATCATGGCGATCAGAAATGCCGCGGTCTTGCCGGTGCCAGTCTGGGCCTGCCCAGCAACATCACGACCGCCGATAGTCAGTGGTAGCGTTGCTGCCTGGATTGGCGTACATTGATTAAATCCTGTCTCCATGATGCCTCGCATTAATGTCTCAGGCAGGTTGAAGTCAGCGAACTTAGTATCAGTTAGATGGGTTTTGCTCATGATGGCCGAGCATAACAGTTTGCTGTTCATATTGCCCGATGAAAATTTTGATAAATATTTCCAGATAGGTTGAGTCTGGCCGACAATTTGTTGATAATGGGATTTTTCAGCCCGTCCATTGAGATTTGAGGTATGGACATAACTGAACGTGGGAGATATCAACGTGGGTGGTAAAACAATTCAGGTTACAGATGCGCTGTTTGAAGAGGCCGTCTTACAATGTGATATGCCAGTCTTGGTCGATTTTTGGGCTGAGTGGTGTGGGCCTTGCAAGATGATCGGTCCAGTGTTGGAAGAAATATCAGAAGAATATGCAGGTCGTGTCCAGGTAGCCAAGCTTAATATTGATGATAACCCTGAGACGCCGCCACGTTACGGTATTCGCGGTATACCAACCTTGATGTTGTTCAAGGATGGTAATGTTGAGGGTACCAAGGTTGGCGCTGTATCAAAGTCTCAGCTGGCGGCATTTCTGGACAGCAATATCTAAATAATTTTATCCAGGGTTCGCTATTATGGGGTGCCCTGGTTTTATTTGTTTGGCGTTGACTGCAAAACTTCTGGACGCCATGTATAAATAATGTTAGTTTTTCGGCTCTGGATAGCAATGTCCGGACTTTTTCCGTAATAAAATAATCCCCGGTAGCATACACGTAGTCTGTCTGTCAGGCAGAATTTCGTTTCCATATCATCCAAATATCATGTCAAAACAGGTAACTATGAATCTTACTGAACTCAAGCAAAAGACCGCCGCTGAATTGGTAGAGCTGGCTCAATCCATGGGTATAGAAGGGACGGCCCGCTCTCGAAAGCAGGATGTCATCTTTGCCATACTCAAGTCACACGCCAAAAAAGGTGAAGATATTTATAGCGAAGGTGTGCTGGAGATCCTCCAGGATGGCTTTGGTTTTTTGCGCTCGGCCGACAGCTCATACCTAGCCGGACCGGATGATATCTATGTCTCCCCGAGTCAAATTCGCCGTTTTAGTCTACGAACGGGTGATACTGTGGCTGGAAAGATTCGTCCACCAAAAGAGGGGGAGCGTTATTTTGCCCTGTTGAAAGTGCGGGAAATCAATTTTGAGCCACCGGAGGCGGCAAAAAACAAGGTAGCCTTTGAAAATCTGACGCCATTATTTGCTAATGACCGTTTTAAACTGGAACTGGGGAACGGGAGTACCGAAGACCTAACGGCCCGCATTATTGAATTGACCTCGCCGATTGGTAAAGGTCAACGCGGAATGATTGTTTCGCCGCCCAAGGCCGGTAAGACGATGATGCTGCAGAGCATTGCCCATTCGATTACAGAACAGAACCCGGAATGTCACGTCATGGTGTTATTGATAGACGAGCGCCCGGAAGAGGTAACCGAGATGGTGCGTTCAGTGCGTGGTGAGGTGATATCCAGTACCTTTGATGAGCCGGCGAGTCGCCATGTTCAGGTAGCCGAGATGGTTATTGAGAAGGCCAAGCGCCTGGTTGAGCACAAGCGTGATGTAGTTATCCTGCTGGACTCAATTACCCGCCTGGCCCGTGCTTATAACACGGTTGTGCCATCTTCAGGTAAGGTCCTGACTGGTGGTGTTGATGCCAATGCCCTGCAGCGGCCAAAGCGTTTCTTTGGTGCCGCCCGTAACGTTGAAGAAGGCGGTAGCCTGACTATTATCGCTACGGCCTTGGTTGAGACCGGCTCCCGGATGGATGATGTTATTTTTGAAGAATTCAAGGGTACCGGTAACATGGAATTGCATCTGGACCGTCGCATTGCTGAAAAACGAATCTACCCTGCTATCAATATCAATCGTTCAGGTACCCGGCGTGAAGAATTGCTCACCAAGCCTGACGAGTTACAGAAAATGTGGATATTACGTAAACTGTTGCATCCGATGGATGAACTGGCAGCAATTGAATTCCTGATGGATCGTCTTAAAGACAGCAAGACGAATGCTGAATTCTTCGACGCGATGAAACGCTAATAATTCAGCCTGATTCAGGCGGGTTATTTACGACGATAGAGTCTGACCTGCTCCTGCCCCTTCGGACGGGTACGAAAGCGACGATAATGCCATTGATACTGAGTTGGGAGTGTTTGGACACAGCGCTCTACTTCGGCATTTAGCGCTGTTGTCGATTGTAATGGGTCCTGGTCGTAACAGAACGCATCGACATCCTCAAAATGTAGATCAAAACCCTGGCCATAGGGCAAACGCTCTGCCCAGGCAAGTAGCACTGTTGCCTGACTCCTGTGGGCTATGCGTGTTAATAGAGTGGCGGTATAGGCACTAACCCCAAAAAAGGGTGCAAAGACGCCGTTACCCCAGCGGGGTTCCTGGTCCGGTAATATCGCAACCAGTTCTCCTCGTGACAATGCCTTATAGAGTTGGCGTATGCCCTGAACGTCAGTGGCAACCAGCGTGGCACCAAACCGTTCCCTGCCATTGCGCATGATTTTTTCCAGTGGTGCCAGTCGTGGTGGACGATAGAGGCTTGTCATCGGGTAATTGATAGAGCCATAGACCCCGAGGATTTCCCACATGCCGATGTGTGGCAGAGCCAGTATTACCCCCTGTTTGCGTTTCAGCGCTATATCCAGTTGATCCTGGCCGTGAATATTTCTTATCAGGCTGAGACTGCGTTGTTTAGACCATAACCACATTGGCCCAAGTTCAAGGCCCGTCTTTGCCATCTCTATCAGACTGGCCTTTTCCAGTTTTTTCCTTTCGGCAGCGGTTAACTCGGGTAGACATAGCGCGGTATTAATCCGGGTCACCCTGCGCAAGTCATTGGGTAGCCAATAGAATAACCTGCCGAGCAGATTTCCTATGGCATGGAGTAGTGGCAACGGTAACCATGATGTCAATTTAAGTGCCATATTGATCAGGATAGATTGCATAAAACGGGTGCCTTGGTGAAAATGGTTGAGCACACTGTTGTGTTCAAGCATGATTAGTATTCTATAGCAATTTGCCATAATAAACGCGCTCGTACATTGAGTGGGTATATGCCAATAATCAATGGTTGGAAATTTACCTGGCGTCAGCACTGAGAGGCCCCGAGTTGTTCGAGAACTGGAATGAAGAAAAGCAATCTGCCTGGTTATACCGGGTAATGGCCAGCAATGAGAGGGAAGAAAATCTGGTGCGGATGTTTAATGCCTTGGCCGATGCAGCTGAGTCGCAGGCACAGTTATGGCAGACAAAGATGGCGGCGGATGGGCAAACGATTCCAATAGATTTCAGACCTTCTCGTCGCTCCCGCCTGGTTGCCTATTTAATTCGTCGCCTGGGTCCACGAGCGATCAAGCCGGTACTGGCAGCGATGAAGGTGCGAGGGCTCTCTGTTTATAGTAGCGCTAGTTTGAGTGCAGGACACGCCATGCCAAGCTCGGTCGATGAGGTGGGTTATCGACATAGCAGCCTGGGTGGAGGCGGTAATCTGCGGGCCGCTGTCTTTGGTGCCAATGATGGACTGGTCTCTAATGCCAGTCTGGTCATGGGGGTTGCCGGTGCCGCACAGGACTCGAGTATTATCCTGTTGACCGGGATTGCCGGTCTGGTGGCCGGTGCCGCGTCAATGGCCGCGGGGGAATATGTGTCGGTTCGGTCACAACGTGAACTGTATGAATATCAGATACAGTTGGAGCGTGAGGAGCTGGAAGAATATCCCGAGGAAGAGGCCGAGGAACTGGCATTAATCTACAATGCTCGCGGTGTTTCTCTCGAACGTGCTCGATCGATGGCAGCTGAACTAATTCAGGATAAGGGACATGCTCTCGATACGTTGACTCGTGAAGAGTTAGGCCTCAATCCTGATGACCTAGGTTCACCGATAATGGCAGCCCTGTCATCATTTGCTGCCTTTGGCCTTGGGGCCCTGATCCCACTATTACCTTTTTTATACCTTGGGCTGCTGGCACCCATTGCCATGACCATCGCAATTACTGCGGTTGCCTTGTTTGCCATTGGTTCCATGACTAGTCTATTTACAGGGAAGAGCGCTCTAATGGGTGGTCTGCGTATGTTACTTATCGGGAGTAGCGCCAGTGCTTTGACCTATATTATTGGGATGCTGCTGGGTGTTACGCTGTTATAAATAATCAGTGTCTAGAAGTATCTCGGCTAACCGAATTTCGAACGAGGTGTATGATGTTACAACTGTTTCCAGATATAGATCCCTACGTCTCCCATAGCATTAGTGTTGATTCGCCCCATATGCTGCACGTTGAAGAGTGTGGTAATCCTGACGGCCTGCCGGTGTTATTTGTCCATGGTGGGCCAGGGGCGGGGTGTGAGCCCTATCATCGGCGTTTTTTTGACCCTGAGATCTATCGCATTATCCTGTTTGATCAACGGGGTTGCGGCCGTTCGACACCCCACGCGGAGCTGGAAGGCAATACTACCCAGACCCTTGTGGCTGATATGGAAGTTATACGCGCCCATCTGGGCATCGACCGGTGGTTGATATTCGGTGGATCCTGGGGCTCGACGCTGAGTCTGGTCTATGCGCAGACCTGGCCAGAGCGTGTGATGGCATTAATCCTACGCGGCATCTTTCTGTGCCGTCCTGATGAAATCCGCTGGTTTTATCAGCAGGGCGCCAGTCAGTTATTGCCTGATAACTGGCAAGATTTTATTGCCCCCATTCCAATGGAGGAGCGTGATGACCTGGTCTCGGCCTATGCCAAACGGCTTAATAGCGATGATGAGATTACGCGGATGGCGGCAGCCAAGGCCTGGTCAGTATGGGAGGGTTGCGCATCGACCCTGCTGCCGACACCTGCGGTTAAAGATCATTTTGCCAATCCATTCACGGCGCTGAGTTTGGCACGGATTGAAAATCATTTTTTTAGCCATGATTCATTTCTTGAGCCAAACCAGATTCTGCGCGATATTGACAGGATAAGAGATATTCCCGGGGTAATAGTCCATGGGCGCTACGATGTCGTCTGTCCGCTTAAGAGTGCCTGGGAATTACATCAGGCATGGCCAGCAGCCGAGTTTCACGTAATTGCCAATGCTGGACATTCCGCTGCTGAGCCTGGAATAACCGATGTCCTGATCAGGGCGACATCGCGTCTGGGCCGTGAACTTGGATGATTGGTGTCATTCAACGTGTCACCGAGGCCCAGGTAAGCATTGCAGGATCGATTATCGCCCGGATTGATAGTGGCCTGGTGGCCTTAATTGGGATTGAGCCGAGCGACAGTGAAGCGCAGGCCAAACGAATGTTGGCTCGACTACTCGGTTACCGCGTGTTTGCCGATGCCGAGGATAAAATGAACCTTAGTCTGACGGATGTCGGCGGTGGCCTAGTGCTGGTTCCGCAGTTTACCCTGGCGGCTGATACCCGCAAGGGTATGCGCCCCAGTTTTTCTTCAGCGGCGGCACCGGTTGATGGCGAGCGTTTGTTTAACTACCTGGTTCAGCAGGCACAGCAGCGTTATCCTAGTGTTGGTTGCGGTCGTTTTGGTGCCGATATGCAGGTTGCACTTGTTAATGATGGTCCAGTGACGTTCTGGTTGCAGATAAATTGATATCGGTGTTGATGCCCGTATATGGCCAGGATGATCGTCTGGTCTGGAGGCATATTCCACCTGTGGATAGTTAATTACCTACCTCAGGAATGGAGCAGGTACTCGTGCGCTGGTGGATTATCTGACCACAATAATCCGGGTATTGTGGTCCTACTCATCCGATATCTTCCTGATAAATGAATCAGCTTCCTTGATTGAGGTCTCCATGTCATTGATCAGGCGACTGACATTGCTCTCCAGTTTGCCCAATTCACCCTTTAAAGAGGCGATTGCCCGGGCATTTAGATTGTGTTTCAGATACAGGACCTGATCTTTAAATGCGGCCAGTACAGGTGCCATCTTGGCCTCAGTTCTCTTCATGGCTTTGATTAGCTTCCTGTATTCGCTGCGCGTCTGTGTGAGTTTCAGCTGGCTACTACGTTTTAATGAGGCATTGGTGTATTGGGCTATTTCATCCTGCCATTCGTCAAACAGGGCTGCGGCAACGGACTCAACCTTATCAATTCGTTCACTAACATTTTCGGCCTCATCCAGGCTGGCCTCGTATTCTCTGTTCAGTGTCTCATATTTTTTTTCCAGGTCGCCCCCGGAGAAGTTGAGTTCCTTAGTAAAACGTTCAAGTGATGACTTAAACTGTTGCTTTGAATCGACCTGGGCATCACGGGCTGACTCGACACGATCTGCTAGGATGTCACGTTTATGAAAGCCCATGCTCTCCATAGTGCTGTAATACATGTTTGAGCAGCCTATGACCGACGTAAGTAATAGGGCTATTGGAAATAGATGGATTATTTTGCGCGGCATGAATGATAACCTATGTAAATGACTGGCGGTTATTTAAATAATAACGTGAAATTTTGTATACTAGACATTTTATTGGTTGTGGACAATAGTCTTCGATTTGCGTGCGCCCATTGGTTACCATCGACTAATTATAAATGTTGTTGCTATGAAACCTAAATTAAGAATATTTTCAAATCTGGCTCGGACTGGCGGGACACTGGTGTCAAGGTGTTTGGCTTGTATGGAAGGAAAGGCGTTGGTAAGTGAGATTCATCCTTTAGGTACTAAAATCAATAATAACGGTTTTAATATCCTTAAACAGATACAGGCCTGGTACCAACTGTGTGATCCGGCTGACTTAGGTGATGGTAATTATAATTTCAGAGAAATCACGATGCTGATTGCCAGGACTATGGAGCAAAAAGGGCTGGATTTTATTATCCGTGATTGGGCGCACCTGGATTATATGGCTGTGCCATTTCTCGAGGCTCCTTGTTACCGATCAAGACTGGTCGAATTGTTAGAGCAAGATTTTAATATTGTTCAGTATCACCTGGTCCGTCACCCGGTACCACAATGGTTAAGTACCAATCATCTGAAAATTATTTCCGGGAAACTGGGGTTGGAACAATATCTCAAAGGGTGTTTTCATTATGCTGAGCTGTGTCTTAAGAATGGCTTTGCCCAATACGAGGCATTTTGTGATCAACCAGAGGCTACCATGAAGCAGATCTGTGAGAATCTACAGCTCGAATATGACCCGACATTTATGAAAAAATGGCCCGATTACGTAAATGTTACCGGTCATATATTCAAGGAAAACCCTATCCGTGATATCAGGCCTGCAGTCCTGCCCAAGGTCAATGCTAACCTCTATCAACGCCTGCATGCCTGTGAGTACTATGAAAAAACCCTGACATTGCTGGGATATGATGATGTCGAGGTTAAATAGCCAATCATGGCAGTTTATGCAATAGGTGATTTACAGGGTTGCTTATCTTCCCTGCAGCAGTTGCTGGATAAGATAAAATTCGATCCGGTGACAGATAAAATCTGGTTTGTTGGTGACCTGGTTAATCGTGGACCTGAGTCGCTGGCTACATTACGCTTTATCCGCGACCTGAGTGATGCCGCTATCACTGTTCTGGGTAATCATGATCTGCATATGATGGCAATTGCCCAGGGGCTGCGTCAGCAGACATCAAAGGACAATCTGGATGACATCCTCCAGGCCCCGGATCGGGAGCAATTATTTGACTGGATCCGACGAAAGCCACTTCTATATCATGATGACAATTTGAATTTTACCATGGTGCATGCCGGTCTTTCACCGAGCTGGGATTTGCCGACAGCGCTACAATGTGCGCGTGAAGTCGAGTCAGTACTGGCATCTGATGATTATGCTGATTTTCTCAGTAAGATGTATGGTAACGAGCCTGACTACTGGAGTGATGATGTTACCGGGATAGATCGCTGGCGTTATATTATCAACTGTTTTACCCGATTGAGGTTCTGTGATGATAAGGGTCGATTGGTTTTAAAGGCCAAGGGGGCGCCGGAATCGCACCCTCAACTAATACCCTGGTTCCTGGTGCCTGGACGTAAGAACGAACAGGTGCGGATTGTTTTTGGCCATTGGTCAACTCTGGGGTGTTATCATTCCAGTAATGTCTATTGTCTGGATAGTGGTTGTGTCTGGGGCGGAAAAATGACGACCCTCCGACTCGATGTCGACCCTGAATGGCATAGTGTACCCTGTAGTGCTACCTGCGAAATATTTTGAAACAGAAAACCTGACTGTCTTGATCTGATAATTGATTAGGCGCACAATTGAGTCATGTTTTCGCTCCTCGACAATCCCATTATCCAATCAGCAGCATTACCCTTTGTTGCCGCGCTGGGGTTGGGTCTGTTGATGATTTTTCTGGTGCCACGCTGGTATTCACTGGCCATGGCGTTGAGTTTTTTCCCGGTAGCCTTTCTGATTGCCGGTTTTCAGCTCCTACCGTTAAATAGTACTCGAAAAATTCTTGTGGTTGGACTGGCTGTAACAGTTATAGCACAGTCATTTAAGTACCTTCCTCAACGAGTATGGCGCCTTGTTGTGTTAGCGATTTTGGCCCTGGTATCTGTTGCCTGGGTGTTATGGCCTGTTTATATCTCTGGTATGGTAACTGAGGTGCAACTGCTGTTGAGTATGGTGTTTGTGGCTTCATTACTGATCTTGCTTGACTATCAACGTACCCAGTGTCAATCGCAGCAACTATCTATTATGGTATTAGCCGGTACAGTTGCGGTGACTGCTACGCTTGGTGCTTCTGCTCTGTTGGGGCAACTAAGTGGGGCTTTATCTGCAGTGCTAGGGGCCCTGCTGTTCATATCTGTTGTGACGAATAGATCAGCTGGGGCGGAGATGATGGCGCCACCGGCTGTTTTAATGGCAGCGCTTTTTAGTCTTGCGGCAGTCTTTTACTCAGGCCTGAGCTGGTATAGTCTGGTCTGTCTGGCAGGACTGCCACTGATTACCCTGATACCAATATCAGGTAACAATCGCTGGATCAGACTGTCTATACAATTAGCGGCCATGTTGCCGTTGGTAGCGCTCGCAATCTATCTGGCAATCCCGATTGTCGATGAAAGTAGTGGTTATTATTAATAATAAAGGAGAGAATTATGTTTAGAATGGTTTTTACAACACTGTTAATGGTATTGGCTATAAATGCCTATGCTGCAGAAGAAAAGTACACGATAGACCCGAAGCATACCTACCCTAACTTCACTATTAATCACCTGGGCTTCTCGAAGATGCATGGGC
>CAZYTT010000073.1:0-10305 GCA_964650235.1 uncultured Gammaproteobacteria bacterium
CCTGAGAGCCAGCGCTCTGATGATACCGTGGATAGTATTAATCTCATCTCGGCCAGGGAGTTCCCTCTAAATGAGGCGGGTATCACCCGCTTTCGCCAGAACTGGCGCAGTCGCTTTAGTGGCGACCCGCAAAAAGCCTCTATTTACCGCGACGTCAGTAACGGGCTAGCACCTGCCGGAATAGAATATTACCTGCCACTGTTTTTTGACCAGACGGTGAGTTTCTTCGATTACCTGCCAGACAATGCACTGGTCTTTCTTGACAAGGATACCGAGACGGCAGCGTTACGTTTTAATACCGAGGTCGCTGAACGCTACGAACAATACCGGCATGATACCGATCGACCGATCCTGGCACCGGATGAGGTCTTTATTCCCGCCGAGGAAACCCTAAATCGCACCAGACAGTTTCGTCACTGTGAACTGTTCCATTTCTCCCTGGAACAGGATCAACAGCATTTCAATATAGAGGCCAGAACTCTACCCTCGTTAGCTACGATACCTAATGCCAGCCAACCCTATCAGGCGTTGATTCAATTTATTCAGACCTTTAGCGGTCGTATCCTGTTTATGGCCGAATCTTCCGGTCGACGCGAGACCCTGTTAACACTGCTCAGGGATAAGGGCTGTTATCCCACTGAATTCAAACACTGGTATGACTTTCTTCCCAATAATGCCCAACACGGCATCATCATCAGCGCCATCACAGAGGGTGTAATCCTGAACCAGCCCGAGCTAGCCATAATTACTGAGGCACAGATCCTCGGTGTCCAGGTGATGCAAAAACGGCGGCGTAAACGGCGCGAACGTGACACGGACGCCGTCATAAAAAATCTGACCGAGCTTGAGATCGGTGCACCAGTGGTCCATGAAGAACACGGCGTTGGACGCTACCAGGGCATGCAGACTCTCGATATCGGTGGTATGACAACAGAATTCCTGACCCTGCATTATGCCGATGATGCCAAGCTCTATGTACCTGTGGCATCACTCCACCTGATTAGCCGCTATACCGGGGCAGCCAGCGACAATACACCATTACACCGTCTTGGCAGTGAACAATGGCAGCGCGCCAGGCGTAAGGCCGCTGAACAGGTCAGGGATGTGGCCGCTGAGTTACTCGATATCTATGCCCGTCGAGAGGCTCGCGAGGGGCATATGTTCAAAATTGCCAATGATCAATATGCCGGATTTACTGCCGCCTTCCCGTTTGAAGAGACACCAGATCAGCAACAAGCTATCGATGACATCCGCAACGATATGACCTCCAAACGCCCAATGGATCGTCTGGTCTGTGGTGACGTCGGGTTTGGTAAGACAGAAGTCGCCATGCGGGCAGCCTTTATAGCCGTTAATGATGGTCAACAGGTTGCCGTCTTGGTCCCAACTACATTATTAGCACAACAGCACTACCAAAACTTCCAGGATCGCTTTGCCGATATGCCCATTCGGGTCGAGGTCTTATCCCGCTTCAATACTGGGGCAAAATTACAGAAGAAACTGGATGATCTGGCCGACGGCAAGATTGATATTGTCATCGGCACACATAAACTGATTCAGGACACGATTAAATTTAGACACTTGGGTATTGTCATCATCGATGAAGAACATCGTTTTGGTGTGCGCCAGAAAGAGCGGTTCAAATCACTGCGTGCCGAAGTTGATGTACTTACCTTAACGGCCACACCTATCCCCCGAACCCTTAATATGGCCATGTCAGGGCTACGTGACCTGTCGATTATTGCCACCCCGCCCCTGCATCGCCTGACCATCAAGACCTTTGTCCGCGAGTGGAATGACGCCCTGATCAGAGAGGCCTTATTACGTGAGATTCGTCGTGGCGGGCAAGTTTATTTCCTGCACAATGAAGTCAAAAATATAGAACGGGTGACAAAACAATTACAGGAACTGGTTCCAGAAGCCAAGATTCAGTTTGCCCACGGACAAATGCGCGAACTGGAACTGGAACGCATCATGTCTGATTTTTATCACCAGCGCTTTAATATCCTCGTTAGCACGACGATTATAGAGAGTGGTATTGACGTCCCCAACGCCAATACCATTATAATTAATCGCGCCGATAAGCTCGGGCTGGCTCAACTCTATCAGATACGTGGCCGTGTTGGCCGGTCACACCATCAGGCCTATGCCTACCTACTAATACCGTCAAGGAAGACAATTACGGCCGATGCAACAAAACGACTGGAGGCAATTGAATCTATCCAGGACCTGGGCGCGGGCTTCACCCTTGCCACCCATGATCTTGAGATCCGTGGCGCCGGCGAACTGCTGGGTAATGAACAGAGCGGACAGATCCATGAGATTGGCTTTTCCATGTATGCCGAGTTACTGGAACGAGCTGTTACGGCACTGAAGGCCGGCAAGCAACCCGAGCTCGATCAACCATTAAGCCTGGCCACTGAGGTTGACCTCAACATCCCGGCACTTTTACCAGATGACTATGTACCAGATATCCATACCCGACTGGTTATGTACAAACGTATTGCCAGCGCAACTTCACAGGAAGACCTCGACGAATTACAGGTTGAGATGATTGATCGCTTTGGTCTGCTACCAGAGGCCAGTAAGAATCTTATCCATTTAACTGAATTAAAATTATTTGCTCAGGATTTCGGCGTCAAACAGATCAAGGCTGGCTTTCATGATGGTCATATTCTGTTCAATAATCAACCTGATATTGATCCGGCCAAACTGATCATGCTGATTCAACAACAGCGCCTGATCTTTAAATTTAATGGCAAAAACAAACTCAATTTTAAACTTCCACAAGAGGGTATTAACCAACGCATTGAATTTATCAAGCAATTATTGAGTAATCTTCGCCCTGATTAACTATCCAAAGCTGGTCCTATCGCCGCAGCCTCAAGATTCAGGACCTCTTCAAAACCAAAATCACGAAGGTCTATAATCCGTTGGGGATACAATATTCCCTCTAGATGATCGACTTCATGCTGAACAACGCGGGCGTGAAAGCCATCCACAGTACGTTCAATCAACTCACCCTGCTCTGATAGCCCCCGGTAGCAAATTTTTTTAAACCGCGGCACCTTGCCACGCATACCAGGAATACTGAGACAACCTTCCCAGCCATCCTCAGTCTGATCATCAATAATATCGATAACGGGATTAAATATTACCGTCTCTGCGATTGGCTCCATCTCAGGGTAACGCGGGTTATGTTCTATACCAAAAATAATGACGCGCAGACTGACCCCGATCTGTGGTGCCGCCAGTCCGGCACCATCTAAATCTGCCATTGTGTCACGCATATCGGCCAATAATGCCCGTATCTCGGGCGTTGCAATAGCCTCTACCGAATGGGCACGATCCAGTAATAGTGGATGCCCAATCTTTAACACTTCTCTGACTGCCATCATCCCCTCCAGTTGAATTAGCCAGTGGATTCCTCGGGTGTCTGGCCCGATATTTTCTGTTATTGTATGGCGTTTATTGTTACCGTTGTGGACCCGAAATGACAAGATCCAGTTTGCCCTGTTCAAGCCCCCCCGTCGCCGGATTCTTCATCTTCATTATCCTCGCTACATTTATAACTTCCGTCAAGGCAGCCACTGACAACAATGATGAACGGTTGTATCAGATCGAGCTGATAATATTCGAGAACAAGGGGACAACTGGATCCAGCGAAGTTTGGCCGGATGACCCGGGTTTACCTGAGCTTAAAGGTGGTCGACAATTACACCATCCGAAGCCAATCAGGTCGCCATCAGGTGACGCTATTACGACCACCGAACAGGTACTGACTGAGGGTGAAGACACTAACACTTTGAATGGTGTAACTGTCACGCCAACTCCAAATGCCAGTAGAATAGCAGCAGAATTACCAGAAAAAGAGAGCATTGAACCCTATACCCTGCTCCCCAACGAGCTCTTAAACCTGAATAAGGACCTCGATAGCCTCTACAATTCACGTGAATTCCAACCACTGCTACACATTGGCTGGCAACAGTATGTACCAGAAAGAACGAACTCTGAAAAGATCCAGCTGGACAGTCGCGAACTACTGCTCCATACCGTACGCATTCAGGATAAAGAGGAGGAAGAGATTAATCCTGCTGACATTGAACCGGGGAGCGATAGCACTGCACCTGAACCAAAAAGCCGTATATTTGATCAGGGTCCAGATGAAATTGTTACAGAGATTAATGAAAATTTTATTACCGGGACATTGACAATTTCGCGAGGTCGTTACCTCCATCTAGATCTTGATCTGCTCTACCAACGTCAGTCCAATTCGCCCCAGTTATTTTCCTTTTTCGGCTTTAGTAATAGCAGTGACACACCTGAAAAGTACCGGATGCAACAGATACGACGCATGAAGCGTGATGAAATAAACTACTTTGATCATCCAAAATTTGGTGTCCTGGCCATTATTACCGCCGTTGAAGACAACAACATTGACACCAGGGCTGTTCAAACCATTCCACTTAAACGGCGAAACTAGTCGCCTGTTGAAAAAATTCTCAGGTGACCGTAAGACAAGGTAAAAAACTGGCGATAATGAGTATTTGGAACTGATTTTAACGCCGAGTCGTGCCGCATGAGGATTTTTTGTACGGGCGGCTAGTCCTTACTCGCATTGATATGCGGTACCAACTGTTCGAGCACCTTGCGTACCTGCTCCATACCCGAGATTAGGTTTTGCTCAATCTCTGCCATTGAGATTGGTTCACCAGTATCTTTACCAGCGGCCCAATTTGCCACAACAGAACAGCAGGCATACTCCATATCCAGCTCACGTGCCAGAGCAGCCTCAGGCATACCGGTCATACCAACAATGCTACAACCATCGCGCTCCATGCGACCAATCTCGGCAGCCGTCTCAAGACGAGGCCCCTGTGTCGCACCATAGACACCCTGATCGATAAAACTGACACCAGCATCAGCCGCCGAGGCAATTAATAACTGGCGTAAATTTTCGCTATAGGGATAACTGAAATCGATATGAGTGACTGCTGCCAGGCGGTCTTCAAAAAAGGTATTTGTCCGCCCCCAGGTATAATCAATAATCTGATCAGGTATAACAATGACACCTGGCCCCGCTGATTGATGAATACCACCAACTGCAGCCACCCCTATAATCTGACTGACATTACATTGCTTCAGAGCCTGGATATTGGCCTGGTAATTAATCTTATGTGGCGGGATCGTATGCCCCGCCCCATGACGAGCCAGGAAAACAACTTCCATACCACAAAGCTCACCATAGATTAATGGCGCAGATGGCTCACCAAAGGGTGTATGCACCACCTCTTTATGGGTGATTTTAAGCCCTTTTAGAGAAGTCAGTCCGGTTCCACCAATGATCGCTATTTGAGGCATAAGTTATCCTGCTAGTTGAACAATAATATGTCAGATTAATTCTTCTTTAACGGCATAGACCCCGGGAGCATTACGCCAGTAACCCTTGTAATCCATGCCACACCCAAAGACATAACGATCCTCTACGTCCAGTCCAACGACATCGGCAGAGGTATTATTTTTTCGATCATGGCATTTATTGATCAACGCTACTGAATAGACGCGACTGGCCCCGGCTGACTTGCATTCATTAGTAATCGCCGCCAGAGTCAGGCCTTCGTCATGGATATCATCGACCAGCACAACTACGCGTCCAAGTAATGAGGTGGCGGGCTTGACAATCCACTTGAGTTCGCCGCCATGGGTTTTACCACCATAACGGGTGGCATGGATGTAATCGACCTGCAGGGGAAAATCCAGCTTCGGTAATAACAGGCCCGCCGGGACAATACCACCGGTCATGATACAGAGCAGCAGTGGATTGCTCTCACCCACCAGTGTCTTAAGCGCTACCGCCATACGATCAATAGCAGCGCCAACCTCCTCTGGTGAGTGTAACTGGTCTGCCGTCTTATAGACGGTCAATAATTCATCCTGTGTAACCATAGGTAGTTCTTCTATTTATTTGAAAAATATGAAAATTTGATTGTAAATTATAGGCCTTCGATCGTTTGAACACCAGCCTTCAGCGACCTATCAGTTCGAGCAACTGGGCTTCATCAATAACCTCCACTCCCAGTTTCAGGGCCTTGTCGAGCTTGGAACCCGCATCTGTACCAGCAACAACCAGACTGGTCTTGGTCGATACGCTGCCACTGACCCTGGCACCCAGCTTGAGCAACTGCTCCCTCGCCTGATCCCGAGTCAGCTGAGACAACGTCCCCGTTAAAACAATGGTCTTTCCAGTTAACGGCCGATCTTCGTCAATGTCCACAGCCAAATCCGGCCATGTCACCCCCTGCTCAATCAGGGCCGTAATTACTTCTCGGTTGTGAGGCTGGGCAAAAAAACTCACAATATGTTCTGCCACTATGGGACCGACATCAGGCACCTGCTCTAGCGCTGAACGATCGGCAGTCATAATCTGGTCCAGTTTACCGAAATATCCCGCCAGCCCCCTGGCCGTTGCCTCACCAACCTCACGAATACCCAGGGCGTATAAAAACCGTTGCAGACTGGTCTGCTTGGCAGATTCAATCGCAGCTATCAGGTTTTGCGCCGATTTCGGCCCCATTCGTTCGAGTGCCGCAAGCTGACTAGGCTCCAGTTTAAACAGATCATCAACACGATTAATTAATTGCTGATCGACCATTTGTTCAACCAGTTTATCCCCCAACCCCTCAATATCCAGTGCCCGACGCGTGGCAAAATGTTTAATTGCCTCCTTTCTCTGAGCCGGACAATATAGCCCGCCACTGCAACGAGCCACAGCCTCGCCCTCGACCCGCATTACATCAGAACCACACTGTGGACAAAGGCTCGGCAACTCAAACTGCACGGTATTTTCAGGTCGTTGCTCCATAACAACACTCACGACCTCGGGGATAACGTCGCCAGCCCGACGGACAATCACGGTATCACCCACCCGGACATCTTTCCTCAGTACCTCATCTATATTATGCAGCGTCGCATTGGTCACGGTAACGCCGCCAACAAACACGGGCTCAAGGCGAGCAACGGGAGTAATTGCCCCGGTACGTCCGACCTGCACATCGATAGCCTTAACGGTTGTCAGTTCTTCCTGGGCAGGGAATTTATGGGCAATAGCCCAGCGAGGGGCGCGCGAGACAAAACCCAGACGTTGCTGCTGCTTAATGGCGTTAACCTTAAATACAACACCATCAATTTCATATTCAAGCCCATCACGTTGAGACAGAATATTCTGATAATAACCGAGACAGTCTTCGACCCCGGTAACAGAACGCAAATGGGTATTGATATGCAGGCCCCAGTCTTTTAGCCGTTGTAGGATCTCACTTTGACGATCAGGTAGTTGCCCCCCCTCAAACTTGCCGACAGCATAACAATCAATTTTCAACGGACGGGTAGCCGTAATCCGGGCATCAAGCTGGCGTAGACTCCCGGCAGCGGCATTACGTGGATTGGCAAATTGTTTTTGATTACGCCGTGCCTGGGATTTATTCAACGCTATAAATCCCTTGCGTGTCATATAGACCTCGCCCCTGACTTCCAGATAAGCCGGATAGGATTGCCCCAATAACCTTAGCGGCACTGTCGCGATAGTGCGAACATTGTGAGTAATATCCTCACCGGTATGACCATCGCCACGAGTAGCGGCCTGAACCAGTATTCCATTCTTATAGAGCAGACTGACGGCCAGGCCATCAAGTTTGGGCTCACAGGCGTATTCAATCTGATCCAGCCCCAGGCGCTCACGGTTACGACGATCAAAGTCAACAAGATCTGATGCACTAAAGGCATTATCCAGTGACAACATGGGCACCGCATGACTAATCTGATTAAAGGCCGCAACAGGTTCAGCACCCACACGTTGGGTTGGCGAATCGGGGGTGATCAACTGAGGGGTTTGCTGTTCAAGTTGTTGTAACTGACGCATCAGGCGATCGTATTCGGCGTCGGGTATCGACGCTTCGTCAAGGACGTAATAACGGTAATTATGCTGATTAATCGTGTCGCGCAGCTGGGCGATCTGATCAACAATAGCGCTATTAGGCTTGTTCACCCCAGATAACTACCCGCAATAGTGTAGCGTTAGATGGCCTCAGCCAACTGGACGGCCTCATCAACATCAACCGTCACCGTTCGAGAAACACCCGGTTCATGCATCGTCACACCAATTAACTGGTCAGCCACCTCCATCGTCACCTTATTATGGGTAATAAAGATGAACTGTACCCGCTCTGACATCTCTTTGACCAACTGACTGAACCGTCCCGCATTACTATCATCGAGCGGTGCATCAACCTCATCCAGTATACAGAAAGGTGCCGGGTTAAGTTCAAAAAAGGCAAATACTAGGGCCACCGCTGTCAATGCCTTTTCGCCACCCGATAACAGATGGATACTACTATTACGCTTGCCTGGTGGTCGTGCCATAACCGTTACACCAGATTCCAGCAGATCATCGCTGGTCATCTCAAGGGAGGCCATTCCACCGCCAAAGACCCGCGGAAATAACTCACCCAGACGTTCATTGACCGTCTCAAACGTTGCACGGAAGCGTTCCTTGGTTTCCTGATCAATCTTACGAATAGCTTCTTCGAGCGTCGCCAGAGCTTCATTTAGATCGGCCATCTGGCTATCAAGATATTGTTTCCGTTCAGTCTCTTCAGAAAATTCCTCAATAGCAGCCAGATTAATTGCCCCCAGTCGTTGAATTTTCTGTTCCAGATCTTCAACCTGCCGTTGCCAAGTATCGACCGTTGCCTCTTCAGGTATATCCTGAAGAATGACATCATGCCGTTGATCGGCAACCTCCAGTTGTTCAACCAGTGTCTGACGGCGAACCTTGACCTCTTGCCAGGACATACGTAACTGTTCCAGGTCACCTCGCTTATTCTGCACCTTTTGTTCTACAAAATGGCGGCTCTCCGTTAACTCACGCAAGGCATGATCACAGTCAGCCACGCCCTGTCGAGCCACTGCTAATTCTTGCTCTATGCCAACTCGCGTCTCCAGTAACTGCTCCAGCTCCATTTCCAGCTCTTCAGTCGGGGCCTTATTATTGGTCAGTACGGCCTCTAACTCTGCCATCCTTTGCTCTAGATGTAACTGCTGCTTTTGCATCCGCTCAAGATTTGCCTGTAGAGAAGACAGTTGCGTCCGGCTAGTTTCGATCCTTACCACCAATTCTCGCCTGGCATCACGGTTAGCCTGACTCTGCTGCCGCTGCATCTGCAGGGACTGATGTAAATCTTCTCGTCGTTGACTCAGCTGCTCACGCTGCTGTTCATGTTCAGCTGTCTTTATCAGGATCTGCTCAAGGTGCTCGCGCGCCATCTGAATATCCTGACTATGATCATCATTTACCGTCTGTATCTCGGTCAGCTCGGCCTGTATCTTTTCAATCCGCTGATGTAGCTGTTCCAGCCGCGTCGTTTTACTACTCAATGCGGCCCGTGTCTCGGTATGCTGGTGGGCAATCTGATTCAATGTCCGCTGGAGGTCTTCACGCTCTTCTTCCAGTGCCTGGAGAGCGTCTTTCCCATCCTGTAACCGTTGGTCAAGCTCGGTCAGTTCTGCCACACAGGTATTCAGCTGCTGGGTTAACTGCTTTAACTCCTGTCCACGAGCCAGAACCCCGGCCTTCTCATCGGTCGGTCTTGCCACCCTGAGCCAGTCCCTGCCCATCCACAGGCCATTAGCAGTCACTACAGACTCGTGCGGAGCCAGTTGTCCCCGCAGTGCCAGAGCCTGTTCAAGTGACTCAACGGCATAGACGCCACCCATCATGGAATCGAGTGACCATGAGGCCTCAACGTAATCCAGTAATGGCGTCGCCAGTGAACCCGCACTCCCAGCCTCCTGATGAGAAATATCCAGTACAGTCAAGGTTCCCTGAAGACTCTGGATCTTTTCCGTAACGGCTTCCAGACCTTCTACGCAGACAGCCTCAAGATTGAGGCCCAGGACAGTCTCTACCGCCTGTTCCCAGCCCGTTGCTACCACCAGGGTCTCTGCCAGACGCTCTTGATCAGCCAGATTATTATCAACTAACCAGTCATGGACTGCACCATTATCCTTGCCCAATGCGGCCTGCTGCAGGGCCGATAATGACGCATGACGGCGTTCGATCCCCTGCAATTGCTGGCGTTCGTGACGAAGATTTTCATCAAACTGGTGATTAGTCTCACGCTGATCGCCGAGTCGAGACAACAGCTCTTCCATGGCTAGCTGCATGCGTTGCTTTTCCAGCTCATTCTCTTCAAACTGGGCCTGTACTGACTCAATCTCAGCCTCCATCGACTGGGCATCAAGCCCCTG
>CAZYTT010000074.1:0-10179 GCA_964650235.1 uncultured Gammaproteobacteria bacterium
AAAATTAGTGCTTATCTACATTTTTTGTACTATAAACAGATTGGTCGGTCACCAAAAATAAGGTTCTTCTCCGGTCTTGTTAGTGAATATTAGGCCGCCACATAGAAAATCGAGTCTTTGTCCGGTAGCGATGACTGTCGGATCTTGAGCTTGAAGTACTCGGTATTCCTGATGCCTCTAGCGCGCTTGCGGATCATGCCGATACTAATGTTGCCAGCCTCGATCCTCGCACTGGTGAGCTTGTGCTTCGCATAGTTGCAAATACCCACACAGTGGCTTCTCAACGACTTTGCAAACTTCTTTAGGTAGAGCATGTTCGATTGATCGGCTATCCGGCACCAGGCTTCCAATCCTGCCTGCATCAGTTCGACTGTTTCTGATTCCCACAAGGACTGAAGCTGTTCCTTGAGAATATACAGTGTATTGAGATTGGCATTTTCATCCAATAGCCGTTGCAATTTTTGAGTCTGGGATTCGTCCAGTTTATCGGCGTTTTTCAGCACCAGGTAATGGGTTCCAGTTAACAACTCCTTACCCGCTTTATTGGCCTTTCTAAATTCTATTCGCCGCTGGTTGCTCAAGGCCTTGCTGTAGTTCTGCATGACGTGATAACGGTCAAACACAATGTCGGCATTGGGTAAGCAATCACGTACTGACTTCTGATAGAATGGCCCCATGTCCATCGCGACAGCCTCTATTTTTTCAGTGGTTTCTGACGGAAGCTGCTTTAGAAATCCAGAGAAAACATCAGCCGTTCGGCCTGTTTCCACACTGATTAAGTGCCCTTCCACCATGTCGTAAATCACTGTCATGTAGTCGTGGCCTTTCGCCCTGGCTACCTCATCAACACCGAGATACTTCAGGCCAGTCAGCTGCGTCGGGTCGAGCGCCAGGAGAGTTTCCTCCAGATATGCCTTGTCGATATTCTTTACCGTCTCCCAGCGTAGCCCCAGGTGCCTGGAGACTGCCTGAATACTCATGTGGCGGCACAAACCGCTAATCATGCGGCAGAAGCGGCGCGTGAATCGCCACCCCTTGTCAACAAACTCACAGTGCTCCATTCGCCGTTCATTCTTGCTGATAAATACCTGGGCGAGTTCGATCTCTATGACACTGGGGTAGCCAAACAGCGGCACATCCCTGACCTGTCGGCGGACATACCGGTTGATGGTTCCCTTCTTGCCGGTAATCGGGTCTATCGCGTTTCTGCGCCTGTCACGGCGGCAGTGAATGACAAGCTGTTGTTCCTGTTCGTCCAGTGTTATCTGATTGACGCACTGCCCCCTGAAGCCCAAAATGTCCCTCTGGATGTCGATTCCCATTGTCCTGTTCTATGTAATGTGTCAGAAGCCTTATATACCAACAGATTACGTGGGGATCGGCATCCTTTTTCACTCATAGGACCGGAGAAGAGCCAAAAATAACTCTATAATTTATTTAAATACAATAGATTAGGCTTATTATTCCGAACAAAAAATCCGCCCAAATTGCTATAAATTAATGAGGTATCAATATGCGTCTGTTACACACCATGTTTCGTGTAAGCAACCTGGATCGCTCTATCGCTTTTTATACTGACGTGCTGGGCATGCAGTTACTGCGCAAAAAGGACTATCCCAATGGCCGCTTCACCCTGGCCTTTCTGGGATATGGCCCTGAATCAGAACAGGCGACCATTGAACTGACCCATAACTGGAATATTGATCAGTATGAGCTGGGCACTGCCTATGGCCACATAGCAATTGAGGTTGATGACGTCTATGCGGCGGCCGATGCCATCCGCCATCGTGGTGGCACTATTACCCGCGAAGCTGGCCCCATGAAAGAAAGCACCACGATACTGGCCTTTGCAGCAGACCCCGACGGGTACAAAATTGAATTGTTGGGAAGAAAATCGTGATGGGTAAGGGTTAGTGGACTTTACCCCTCACCCCTTACTCCTGTGTCCTGATCGCGCTAATTTGTCGATCATGTAATCGACTCAATACAAGTAATGACGTCAGCGCCCCAATTAAGGCCATCATCATGTCTGATTGAGTATCCCAGACATAACCCTGTGTCCCCAGAAAGGCATTCGCCCCCGAACCCAAAGCAACGGCAACCCACCATTCAACCAGTTCATAAAAGGCACTAAAGGCCAGACATATCGACGTACAGATAAATAATAACCAGCCCGTTCGTACGACCACCTGTCGACGAATCAGGATCTCGCGCGCGAGGACGGCCGGGATAAAACCCTGGGCAAAATGCCCGAGCTTGTCATAGTTGTTTCGTTGCCAACCAAACAGCTCCCTGAGGTGATCAAACAGCGGAACCTCGGCATAGGTATAGTGTCCGCCCACCATCAAGATAAGACAATGGATCAGTATTAGCAGGTATAACAACGGTGTTAGTAGAAAACATCGCCGCGTCCAGAATAATAACGCGAAACCAATCAGTGCCGGAGCAACCTCCATCCACCAGGTGGGGTAATCATGAGGATGGACCGCCGACCAGACCAAGGCCGAAAAGTAGACTAGCAGCCAGGTTCCAGTCACTCCTTCCCCTGACTCATTTATAATTGTGCCATTACATCATCAGGCACATCGCCGTTAGAATAGACCTTTTGCACATCGTCAAGGTCTTCAAGCAGATCAATCATCCGTAACATTTTCTCCGCGCCGTCGAGATCAAGTGTTACTGTCGTTGCGGGTTCCATGCTAATGTCTGATTCGGCGGGCGCGAAACCAGCTGCAACCATGCCATCCTTCACACTCATGAAATCCTCAGGGGTCGTCAGGACATCAATTGAACCATCATCATTTATGACAATATCTTCTGCCCCGGCCTCCAGTGCCGCCTCCATGATAGCGTCTTCATCAGTCCCGCTGACAAATGAAATAACGCCCTTCTTTTCGAACAGGTAGGCTACTGAGCCGTCAGTGCCAAGATTACCACCCGACTTGTTGAAGACATGGCGGATCTCGGCGACTGTCCGGTTACGATTATCAGTCAGACAGTCCACCATGACCGCCAGCCCCCCGGGGCCATAGCCTTCATAGCGAATCTCTTCATAATTGTCGCCCTCCTGAGCACCGGAACCACGTTTGACCGCTCGTTCGATGGTGTCCTTAGTCATATTACCGGCCAGGGCCTTATCAATAGCTGCCCGTAGACGTGGATTAGAGGCTGAATCACCACCACCCATACGGGCCGCAACCGTAATCTCTCTTATTAATTTAGTGAAGAGTTTACCACGCTTAGCATCCTGCGCCCCCTTGCGGTGCTGGATATTCGCCCATTTACTATGCCCTGCCATGATCTGAAATACCTGTATTGCTGTTGAATGGTCTAAAAAATAGTGCAATTATACATTATAGCAACCCTTCCAGGCCACGATCACACCCCCTGGTTAATATTCAAATTGACCCTGCTGCAGAAAGACACAGACCTGATGGGTAACAACAGCAGAAAATTGCATACCGGTGTGATTGACAGAAATACAGAGTTGATCCTGCATCCCCGCTATTTGCGTCTCAGCTACAGCAACCGTGCCATCACCCGGGCCATGATACCCCCCAGTAACTGGCCAATGCCTAATGGTCTCGTCCCTGCAATAATGCCCAGAGCGATCTCCTCCGGCCATGGCGGCAAGTCACCGTCGAGTCCCTGAGAGATACTATGTCCCAGCAGGTGACGTAATAGCGGTTGATCAGCGAGGCGTTGTGCAACAATACTGCCCTGATGAGGTGTCCCCAGGGTCACTACCCGACCCAGGCAATGCAGCTGCTGCCACTGTTTTAGTTCATACAGACAATGGCGAATTACAAGACCACCCAGACTATGGCCAACCAGATGAATAACTGCCGCCTTAGTGCCCAGAATCACCTGACTCAGGCGTGTCACATTCTTCAGGGAGTTACAGCGGATACTGGGATAACTAAACTGGCTGATAATAAAACCACAATAACGGACTCGACGTCTCAACAACACCATATCAATACCGTCATCCACAGGCCGTGGACAAAAATGACGTGCCCTGGTTGGGCGTCTTTCGTCTCGTTCAACAAACCACCCTGTTATTGGTTTGCTCAGTAAGATGGCCATTACCGGGATAACCACCGCACTTCAACTTTATACTTACCCGTCGACTTATCATTAGTGCAGGACCGATTAACCGTATCAACTCAGCCTATGGCCAGCATCCTTTCTAACGCCACCCGGGCCTGAGCCGCCTCATCCGCCGGGACACTGATCTGATTAATCACCTGACCTTCGACAAGACTCTCGAGGACATTGAGCAAGGCTGGTGGATCGGTACGAAACATTGTCGAACACATACTGATTGTGGTTGCCATAAAGTGGGCATGCTTACCTTTGTGTCTGACCTCTTCATTCAGACGATTGACCAGGTTCAGCTCGGTCCCCACCAACCAGCGAGTGCCGGGGGCCGATGCCTTAATGGTCTTGATGATGTACTCCGTTGAACCAACCTCATCAGACTTCTGGCAGACCTCGAAAGATGCCTCGGGGTGAGAAATAACCCGTCCTCGCGGATATTTGGCCCTGAACTGATCAATATGTTCGGGTTTGAACATCTGGTGAACAGAACAAAAGCCCTTCCATAATATCATCCTAGCCGCCCTGATCTGCTCGACCGTTAGACCACCCTGAGGCTTGTCGAAATCCCATTCCACCATCTCATCCAGACCGATACCCATTTGATAACCGGTATTTCTACCCAGGTGTTGATCGGGAAAGAAGAGGACTTTTTCCCGCCGGTCAAACGACCAGTCAAGGATCTGGCGCGCATTACTGGAGGTACAGACAATACCGCCATGACGACCACAGAAGGCCTTCAGGTCAGCCGCAGAATTAATATAGGTTACCGGGGTGATCTGACTGTCGGAATCATCAAGCACCGCAGACAGTTCCGACCAGGCCAGTTCGACCCTGGCCAGATTGGCCATATCCGCCATGGAACAACCCGCCGCCAGCGATGGCAGAATAGCCTTCTGTTCCAGCCGAGACAGGATATCCGCAACCTCGGCCATGAAATGTACGCCACAAAAAATAATGTATTCGGCATCAGATTCAGCCGCCAGACGCGACAACCTGAGCGAGTCACCCGAAAAGTCGGCATGTCGAAAGACTTCATCACGCTGATAATGATGACCTAGGATCACTACCTGCTGGCCCAGCGCCTGTCGAGCAGCATCTATACGCTGCTGACACTGCTCCGCTGTTAATAACGTAGTAGGTCTAATAAGCGTTGCCTGAGTCATTCACCTTTACTCCTGCTGCCGTCTGTCTTCTCACCAACAGACATTATGTCATTGATTTAAGAAGCTCAGCTAGCCATTGCCTTCTCGACCTTCACCGTGGTACGCAAACGAATACCCAGATCACGTAACTGATTATCAGCGACAGGTGCCGGCGCCGAGGTCAACAGGCAGGCCGCCGTCTGGGTCTTGGGAAAGGCAATAACTTCACGAATAGACGCCGCACCCGTCATCAGCATGACCAGACGATCCAGACCAAAGGCCAGACCACCATGAGGTGGACACCCGTATTTCAGTGCATCCAGCAGGAATCCAAACTTCGCCTCGGCCTCTTCAGCGCCTATTCCCAGCAGCTTTAACACGGCCGCCTGCATCTCCGGATCATGGATACGGATTGAACCGCCGCCCAGCTCTGTGCCATTCAAAACCAGGTCATAGGCCACAGATGTACAAGCGCCTGGGTCACGCACCATCTCAGCAATATCATCGACACGGGGACGAGTAAATGGGTGGTGTATAGCCACCCAACGACCAGCATCTTCATCACGCTCAAACATGGGGAAATCCACAACCCAGACCGGTCTCCAGCCATATTCTATCTCGCCACGATCATGACCTAGCCTGACCCGCAGTGCGCCCAGGGCCTCATTGACAATTCGGGCCTTATCGGCACCAAAGAACACCAGATCGCCATCTTCCGCACCAACCCTTTGCATGATCTCGGCAATAACCTCATCGGGCAGGAATTTGAGGATAGGTGACTGTAGACCTTCACGTCCAGCAGCGACATCATTGACCTTGATATAGGCTAGGCCCCTGGCACCGTAGATACCGACAAATTTGGTATATTCATCGATCTCCTTACGACTCAGATCACCACCACCAGGCAGGCACAGGGCGGCTACCCGACCATCGGCAGCGCTGGCTGGTGCTGAAAAGACCTTGAATTCGACATCTCGCATCAGGTCTCCGACATCGACCAGTTCCAGTGGTATTCGAAGATCAGGTCGATCGACACCGTAGCGACGCATAGCCTCAGCATAGGTCATCCGCGGAAATTCTTTCGGCAGAGCCACTTCCAGCACTTGGGCAAACAGGTCGCGGATCATGGTCTCCATCATCCCCATAACCTCATCTTCATTAACGAATGAGGCCTCGATATCGAGCTGGGTAAATTCAGGCTGACGATCGGCCCGCAGGTCTTCATCACGGAAACAACGGACTATCTGGTAATAACGATCCATGCCCGACATCATTAATAACTGTTTATAGAGCTGCGGGGACTGCGGTAACGCAAAAAATGAACCTGGATGTGTACGACTTGGCACCAGGTAATCCCGCGCCCCTTCAGGGGTTGATTGCGTCAGGATCGGTGTCTCAATCTCCATAAAACCCTGTTCATCAAGGTGTCCACGGAGGAAATGACTGATTTTGGAACGCAAGGCCAGACGCTTGAACATCTGCGGACGGCGCAGATCCATATATCGATAACGTAGTCGGATATCTTCACCGACCTCATAATGTTCTTCATCAAGGGGAAATGGCGGGGTCTCGGATTCATTTAATACTTCAATCTGCTGTCCAATAATCTCAATAATCCCGGTGCCCAGATCCGGGTTAACAGTTCCGTCAGGGCGGTTGCGGACCTTGCCCGAAACCTGCAGTACATATTCGCTGCGCACGCGCTCAGCCTGCTGAAAACTGGTCTGATCGGCTGGATCAAAGACCAGCTGTACAAGACCGCTGCGATCACGTAGATCAATAAAGATCACCCCACCATGGTCACGCCGACGATGGACCCAACCACAAACCCTGACCTCCTGATCGACCAGCAACTCATTGACCTGACCGCAATAATGACTGCGCATAACTACCCTTTATATATTAATGCCACTCAATGCCCCGCCCTGACTCACCCGGCAAGGCGGAAAGACAAAAGCCACCATGTTAAGACCTGTCCCCGTTTTGCGCAACCGCTGGCTCAACCAGAGCCGCACGTTTTTCATCCGGGACGATAACTCCCATCGACATGATCATCTTTAGGCCATCATCAACAGACATCTGTAACTCTACGATATCCTCACGCGGGACCATGATAAAAAAACCGGAGGTAGGATTCGGTGTTGTCGGTACAAACACATTAACAACCTCACTCCCGGTTAGCGTCTTGATCTCCCCCAGACTTTTGCCGGTCTGAAAGGCCAGGGTCCAGATCCCCCGTCGGGGGTACTCTACCAACAACACCTTACGAAAAGACTGGCCATTAGATGCAAACACTGTCTCGGCGATCTGCTTGACGCTGGTATAGATCGTCCTGACCAGGGGGATACGTGCCAACAGCGATTCCCACACCACAATCATCCGGCGACCAAAAAAATTGGCCACGATAACACCCGTCAAAAATACAATCAGTAAGGTCAGTACTACCCCCAGTCCAGGCAGGTGAATACCCAACAGGGTATCTGGATGGTAGGCCCTGGGAATAACGGTCAGGGTCTTGTCCATAAACCCGACCAGTAATCTGATAATGACGATGGTCACACCGATCGGCAACCAGACCAGCAGCCCGGCAATCAGATAACGACGAATGAAGGTCATAATAGTAGCTTGTCCATTAAATGCGCGTATTCGTCCATTGACGCTCCATCAGGCGTCGGCGACGGGACACGCTGAGGTCCCGCAACCAGGGGTACCTTTGGTATCAGTACACGACTTCTCGCTCGTAGGCTTTTTCCCACCCTTGAAATCCGTCTCATACCAGCCACCACCCTTGAGCCGAAACCCGGCGGCAGAGATTAGTTTGTTCAATTGTGATTTGTGACAGGCCGGACATTCACTCAGGGGCACGTCACTCATTTTCTGCAATGCCTCAAGCTCATGACCACAGGCATCACAGCGATATTCATAAATTGGCATCGATTACTCCTCGTTATTCGATCCTGGACTGAAGCAAGATCATGGGGGCGTAGCACCCATTTTCAATCCCTCTATTGCAATCCCGGCAATTATAGCCGAATTCCCCCCAACAGGGCAGCGCTGTTGCTTGAGGCCAGCTAATGCCAATATTGGCCCGCTGCCGTTTTTTCTGCTAGCGTGCGCCATAATGACACAGCAAAAAAACAAAGACTGGAAGACAATACGCACCCTGTTACCTTTTCTGTGGGAATATCGGCAACGGGTCTTTATCGCCCTAACGCTACTGGTACTGGCCAAGGTAGCCAATGTCTATGTCCCGTTGGTATTGAAGGATATCGTTGATGCTCTGGATGCCAGTCAGAATAGCAATCTCATCCTCCCCATTGCCCTTATTCTAGCCTATGGCGCAGCCCGTATTACCAGCACAGTATTTGGCGAATTACGGGATGCTGTGTTTGCCAAGGTCACCCAGCGCTCAATCCGTCGAATAGCACTCAAGGTCTTTCGTCACCTGCACGCCCTGAGCCTGAGTTTTCACCTCGATCGTCAGACCGGCGGGGTCTCACGTGACATTGAACGCGGCACTCGGGGTATCAGCTTCCTACTCAGTTTTCTGGTCTTCAATATCCTGCCTACGCTGATTGAGATCAGCATGATCGCAGCCATTCTCTACTATAACTACAATATCTGGTTCGCCATTATCCCCTTTGCTACTGCCGCAATGTATGTCACCTTCACCTTGATCGTTACCGAATGGCGGATGAAGTTTCGCCGCACAATGAATGAAATGGATTCGAAGGCCAATACCCGGGCCATCGATAGCCTGTTGAATTTTGAGACGGTAAAGTACTTTGGTAATGAAGATTTTGAGGCCCAGCGTTACGATGGCAATCTGAAATCCTGGGAAAAGGCAGCGGTACAAAATCAGACCTCGCTAGCTTCACTGAATATTGGCCAGGGAAGCATTATCGCTATCGGTATTACTGCCCTGATGATGATGGCCGGACAGGGCGTTGTGGCAGGCGAAATGACCCTGGGTGATCTGGTTTTGATTAACACCTATCTGTTACAGATGTTCATACCATTAAACTTTCTTGGTTTTGTCTACCGGGAGATCAAGCACTCGCTCACTGATATGGAAAAAATGCTCAGCCTGCTTGATCAAGCTCAGGATATCAAGGATCAACCTGATGCCGGGTCACTGGCCATAAGTAAAGGGAAAATCTGTTTTGACCATGTACATTTCGACTACTCGTCGCGACGCCAGATCCTTACTGATGTTGATTTCACCGTGCCGGCGGGACAAAAGGTGGCCGTTGTCGGTCCCAGTGGCACCGGCAAATCGACTCTGGTTCGGCTGTTGTTTCGCTTTTATGACGTCAACCAGGGCCGCATACTGATCGATGATCAGGACATTCGTGATGTCAGTCAGGATAGCCTGCGCGCTGCCATCGGCATCGTCCCCCAGGACACAGTGTTGTTTAATGACACAATCCAATACAACATCGGTTATGCCCAACCCGATGCCTCACGAGCAGAGATCGAACGGGCCGCCTCACTGGCACACCTGGATGTGTTTATCGCCAGCCTCCCGGATGGCTTTGACACTATGGTTGGCGAACGTGGGCTTAAGGTATCTGGCGGGGAAAAACAACGCATCGCTATTGCCCGGGTGATCCTCAAAAATCCCCGCATCCTGGTCTTCGATGAGGCTACCTCAGCCCTCGACTCGAGCTCCGAACAGGCCATCCTGGCGGCATTACGTGAGGTCGCGATCCATCACACCACCCTGGTAATTGCCCATCGACTCTCCACCATTATTGATGCCGATCAGATCCTGGTCATGGATAAGGGGCATATTGTTGAGCGCGGCCGTCATCTGGAGTTACTCGCCAGCAAAGGTCTCTATGCCCGCATGTGGCAGATGCAGCGGGAAGAAAGTCAGGACTGAGTCCTGAGTCCTGAGTCCTGAGTCCTGAGTCCTGAGTCCTGAGTCCTGAGT